>JABIUG010000262.1 GCA_018700655.1 Rhodospirillaceae bacterium
GATCCGGCGCATCTGCGCCTCGCTCAACAGAAACAGGTCATCCATCACCAGCACCTCCTCAAGAAGGCCAGTGAATCAATCCACCCTAACCATGGCAAGCTATTTAATAGGTCCTGAGCCTAATTGTGAGTTGTCGAGAACAAAGACGCCAGATCGTCGCACCGAGATTGCTAAATGTCGCTGTTTCGCAACGGTGTAACAATAAGGTCACGCCCTAAATGATCGATGTGGTGCCCACGGCCGCTTTCCAGGGCCGGATGTCGACGCAAGTAAAGAGATCGGCCTTCTTGTAGGGGTCGTTGGCTGCCCAATCCTTCGCCTCTTGGAGCGATTCGGCCTCAATGACCAGCATTGACCCGACCATGCGGCTGCCGTCCTCGCTGAGCATCGGGCCGCCCAGTTTGACGCGATCGCCTGATCCGCCAAGGAACGTCAGGTGTGCTTCCCGGTTAGCCTGACGCAGGGATCCGTCACCTTCCCGATCGATGGCGTGAATGACAAACAGCATGGTCTACTCCTGTTTTACGTAGGTCTGATGGAATTTTGGGTCGAATTCGTTGCCCGCGGGACGGGCAAGCAGGCGTTCGATTGCCTGATCCAGCGATTCGTGGCCCGCGATCACGTCGTGAATGGCCGAAGCGATCGGCATTTCGACTCCGACCCTTTGCGCCAGGGTCGTCACCGCTGGGGCGGTCACCGCACCCTCGACCACACTGGTGCGGCCTGCCATCAGTTCAGCAATCGTCCTGCCCTGGCCCAGGCCCTTGCCGAAGGTAAAGTTGCGCGACAGATCACCCGTGCAGGTCAAGACCAGGTCGCCCAGGCCTGAAAGTCCCATCAGGGTTTCGCGCCTGGCACCCAGGACTTCGCCCAGGCGTGCCATTTCGGCAAGGCCGCGGCTGATCACTGCCGCCCTAGCGTTGTTGCCCAGGCCGCGGCCCATGGCCATGCCGCAGGCGATGGCAATGACGTTTTTGACCGCGCCGCCGATTTCGATCCCGGTGACATCATCGCTGCGATAGATCCGGAAGGTCGGGCCGCTCAGTGCCGCCGAGATGACCCCGGTCGCATCGCCGGCTCCTGCCACCGTCACCGCAGTCGGCAATCCGGCCGCGACCTCGGCCGCGAAGGATGGCCCGGAAAGCCCCACAATGTCAGCACGTCCCATGGCTTCGCCGGCGACGGCGGTCATCAGCTTGCCGCTCGCCAATTCAATACCCTTGGTGCAGACACAGACCGGTATGGCGTGATCGACCTGGCCCGCCAGGCCTTCACAGACACGCCGCAGGTGGGCCGACGGTGCGACCAGCAGGATGGCATCGCATGCGCCAAGAGCCGACAGGTCGGTGGTTGCGGCGATCGCCGGGTCGAGCGTGATGCCGGGAAGGAAGACCGGGTTTTCATGCTCGGCGTTGACCGCCGTGACGGTGTCGGCCTCATGGGCCCAGATCAACACATCCGATCCGGCACGGCGTGCGGCACAGGCCAGCGCCGTGCCCCAGGCCCCGGCGCCGACGATACCCAGATGAAGAACGTCTGACATGGCCACCGAATACAGGAGCGCTTCGCGGCTGCCTAGATCGGGCCGCAAAAAGGTTGCACCATATCTTGGTGCAACCTTTTTACGTGAATCCGATCAGGTTCATAGAGTGTAGAGCAGATCGACCGGTCAAGACGCCGTGACGATCCCGAAGCAGGGGCGACAGGATGCTTTTCTTATCGTGCGATCTGCCGTAAAGCGCGCGCCATGCGCACCCTACGCCTTGTGACCCGCGGCAGCCCCCTGGCCCTCTGGCAGGCTCATGCCCTCAAAGACGCCCTGACGGGCGCCGATCCCGCCATGCCCGAGCCCGAGATCGTGATCGTGCGAACGACCGGCGACAAGGTGCGCGACCGCGCGCTGTCGGAAGTCGGCGGCAAGGGTGTCTTCACCAAGGAAATCGACCACTACGTCCTCCATGACGAGGCCGACATCGCCGTGCATTCGATGAAGGATGTCGAGACCGTATTTGATGCCGGCCTGGTTCTGGCTTCCATGTTGCCGCGCGCCGATCCGCGCGATGCCTTTCTTTCAACCGTCGCGGCAAGCATCGCCGACCTGCCCCGGGGCGCGGTCGTGGGCAGTTCTTCGATCCGGCGCAAGGCCCAGATGCTGCGGGCCCGGCCCGATCTCGAGGTCGTGCTGTTCCGCGGCAATGTCGACACGCGCCTTGCCAAGCTCGCCGCCGGTGAAGTCTCGGCAACGCTGCTTGCAATGGCCGGGTTGGACCGCCTCGGCAGGGCCAGCGAAGCGACCGCCGTGCTGGATGCCGATGAGATGTTGCCGGCTGCCGGCCAGGGCGCAGTCGGCATGACCTGCCGCGCCGATGACAGCGCGTTGATCGATCTGCTGGCCGGCATCGACCATCGCGAAACCCATATCATGGTCGATGCCGAACGGGCTGTTCTGGCCAGGCTGGATGGCTCCTGCCAAACGCCAGTTGCGGCCCATGCGCGGCTTGATGGCGCCAGGTTGACCCTTGATGCCCTGGTTCTTTCGGAAGACGGCTCGCGTCATGCAGCGGCCAGCCGCGAAGGCGATGTGGCCGATGGTATTGCCCTGGGCGATGATGCCGGGCGCGAGTTGCTGGGTGCCGCCGGCGCGGATCTCTTCGGCAGCAGGGTGCCATGAATGTCCTGCTGACAAGGCCGCGCGAAGATTCCCGGCGCTTTGGCGAGCGCCTGAAAGGTTGTGGTGTGACAAGCGAGACCGCACCGCTGCTGACGATCCACCCGGTCGATCACGCACCGCTTGATCTCAGGGCAACGCAGGCCGTGCTTCTGACCAGCGCCAATGGTGCGCGCTCCCTTGCAGCGGCGACAACGGAACGGGCCTGCCGCGTGCTGGCGGTCGGTCATGCCACGGCCACTGCCGCGCAGGAAGCCGGATTCAGCGACGTCACGGCTGCCGGCGGTGATGTCGCCAAACTGACCGCACTTGCCCTTGAGATCCTCGAACCGTCGCGCGGCCGCGTTCTTCATATTGCCGGCAGTGTCGTGGCCGGTGATCTTGCTGCCGGACTGGCAGCGCAGGGATTCGAAGTTGAGCGCGTTGTCGCCTACCGTGCGCAGACAGTCGAAACCATGCCGGAAACGGCTTGTACCGGGTTGAACGAAGGGCGCTTTGCCGGTGTGGTCTTTTTCTCGCCACGTACGGCCACCACCTTTGCTAGACTGAGTCGCAAGGCAGGGCTTGGCGACACCACAATCGGCTTGAAGGCATATTGCCTGAGCCGCGCGGTGGCCGATGCTCTGGAAGGAACGTCGTGGCGGGAATTTCTGCTGCCGCGACAGCCGGAGAGTGAGGCGCTGGCCGAGATCATCTGTGCTTCGCAGGAGACGCCATGACAGCCGACACGAAACATCCCGCGCCCGAAGGCGAGAGCCCCGAGAACCCTGAATCGGGCGAAGGTGAAACCATCGTCGTCGACCTGGGTTCCCAGGAGGACGGTGAACGCCCGGTTGAAGACGTAGCGGAACCGGGCCTCGAACCAGAGCCAGCGCAGTTCCACGACTCGCCGCGGCGTGGGACCTCTTTGCTGCTGGTCGCCGTGATCGTCCTGATTGCCGCCGGGATCGGCGCCTTCGCAGGCCCCTTCCTGCTGCCGGCACAGTCCAACCCTGCGATCACCGCCCTGGAACAACAAGTGAGTGCACTAAAAACCTCGGTTACGGCCCTGCAGGGAGAGCCCGACGGCGCTGCCGCGCTGGAACCGCGTGTCGCGGCTCTTGAAGCAGGCACTGAGGATGTCACCCAGGCGGCTGCGACCATCAACACCATGGGTCAAAGGCTGAGCGACACGGAAACCGCTCTGGCCTCGCTCGCCGGTGAAGTGGGCAGCAGCACTGCGACGGGATCGGCGCAAGCGCCGGTCGGCGATGACGCGGCGGCCGGTCTGCAAGCCCAGATCGAAGACCTCAGAACGACGATTGCGACCCTGCAGGCTTCGTCGCAGGGAGATGCAAATGGATCGGTGACATCGAATGCCGCATCGACCACCACATCGACCACTATGGCCCCAGACACCAGCGCTCTGGATGCCAGGGTCGCGGCGGTCGACGCCGAGCTCGACGCCCAAAGCACCCGGCTTGATGACTTCAGCGCGCAATTGGCGGCCCTTGAAGGGCGGGCATCGGATCCGTTCTCTGCCTTCCTTCTGGCAGCCGGTCAGTTGCAGAGCAGCGTGACCGCCGGTCAGGCCTATGGCGACCATCTCGAAGCCACGCGTTCCCTGGCGCCGGCTGATCCTGACGTGACACAAGCACTCGACACCCTGGGCGGCGATGCCGAGAGCGGAGTGGCGACGCGCGATAAGCTTGCTGCCACCATGCCTGACGCCTTTGCCACCGCGGTCGAGGCCGAGCAGGTTGCCCAGGCCGATGGCTGGGTCGACCAGACCCTGGCCAAGCTTGAAGGCCTCGTCACCGTACGCAGGACCGATGGCCAGGTCGAAGGTGATGGCGCCGATGCCGTGACCAGCCGTGCGGAAGCCCTGTTCGAGGGTGGCGACCTGAAAGCCGCCATGGCCGAGCTCGATAGCCTGTCGCAACCAGCAGCCGAGGCCCTGGCAGATTGGCGCGCCAGGGCAGAGTCCTATCTCGCCGCCCATGACGCCCTCGACGACCTGCGCAGCCGTGCTGTGGCGCTGGTCGGCGGCGCGGGGAACTGACCGATGATCCTGCTTATTGCCTATATTGTTCTGGTCGCTGGCTTTGTCGCCGGCGTTGTCGTGCTGGTCGATTATGGTGGCGACGTCACCATGGTCTGGGGCGCCTGGGAGATTTCGACCAGTGTTCCGGTTCTGGTTCTGGGTATCGCCCTGTTCACGATTGTCGCGATTCTGGCGGTCGGATTGATCGGCTGGCTGTGGCGTGGTCCGCGCCGGGTGAAAACGGCGATGGGCCGGCGCAAGCGTGAAAAGGGTTATGAGGCGCTGACCTCGGGCCTGGTCGCGGTGGCCGCCGGCGATGCCGGTGAAGCCAGGCGGCACGCCAAGAAGGCCGACAACCTGCTCGGTCATCCGCCGCTGACCCTGTTGTTGGCCGCACAGGCGGCCCAGCTTGATGGCGACGCAGAGACCGCCGACCAACAGTTCAACGCGATGCTCGAACGCCCGGAAACCGAGTTCCTGGGTCTGCGTGGTCTGATGACTGCTGCCTTTCGGCGAGGCGACCGGCAGGCTGCTGCCGACTATGCCCGGCGCGCCCATGCCCTGCGCCCGGACGCGCGCTGGGCGGCAGAGGCGGTGTTTGATCTCCAGGCCCTGGCCGGTGATTGGCAAGGCGCGCAACATACGCTGGAGTCGGCGCGTGACCGCCGGGCGATCGGCGCCAGTGTTAGCCGCCGCCGCCGTGCCATTCTGCTCGTCGAGGAAGGGCGCAAGGCGCTCGAGAATCTTGATCGCACCGAAGCGCTCAAGCGTGCGCGCGAGGCCCATGACGAGGCGCCGGATCTGGTGCCGGCAACCGCGCTTCTGGCTCGTCTGTTGATCGACCAGCAGAAGCTGCGCGCTGCGGCCAAGGCGATCGAAAAGAGCTGGGCAGCGACCCCTCATCCCGAGCTTGCGCAGCTCTATGTCGAGACCGGCCGCGACAGGGGTGTCTCGCACTACAAACGCATCAACAAGCTGGTGACGATCGCGCCGCAAGAACGTGAATCGCATCTGGCCGCGACCCGGGCGGCGCTTTATTCCGAACTGACCGGTGAAGCGCGCCGCCATCTGGGCGATCTGGGTGACGGGTCGCTGACGGTGCGGGTCGCGCGCCTGTGGTCGGAACTTGAAGAGATGGAAGGCCATGAAGAACTGGCCAACCGATGGCGCGACCGGGCGGTCGATGCTGACCCCGAAGCAGCCTGGCAATGCGACCGCTGCGGCCATGCCGATGCGATATGGCATGCCGTCTGCCCCGGCTGTGAAGCCTTTGACGCGATGCTCTGGCAGCCACCGCGTGGCGCGGTCCACCCTGTCAGCAGTGAGCCGAAGTTCCTCATACCGAATTTCCAGGACGCCTGATCGATGCAGGGTGCAAGGGTTTATGCCGCTCCTTTGAGCACACGCCGTATTGTCGTGACCGGAGGTGCGGGTTTTCTTGGTTCGCACCTGTATGAGCGGTTGATCAGCCGCGGCCACGAGGTGCTGTGTGTCGATTACTTCTATACCGGCTCAAAGGCCAACGTTGTCCATCTCCTGGGCAATCCAAACTTCGAGATCCTGCGCCACGATGTGACGATCCCGCTCTATGTCGAGGCCGACGAGATCTACAATCTGGCCTGTCCGGCATCACCAATCCACTACACGACCGATCCGGTGCAGACGACCAAGACCAGCGTACATGGCGCAATCAACATGTTGGGTCTGGCAAAGCGCCTGAAGGCGCGGATTCTCCAGGCATCGACCAGCGAAGTTTATGGCAATCCCGAACAGCACCCACAATCGGAGGGCTACTGGGGACACGTCAACCCGATTGGGCCACGAGCCTGTTATGACGAGGGCAAACGCTGCGCCGAAACGCTTTTCTTCGACTATCACCGGCAGCATCAGTTGCGTATCAAGGTCGCGAGAATCTTCAACACGTACGGCCCCCGCATGCATCCAGATGATGGCCGCGTGGTCTCGAACTTTGTTGTCCAGGCGTTGCAGGGCAAGGACATCACGATTTATGGCGACGGCAGCCAGGCGCGTTCGTTCTGTTATGTCGATGACCTGATCGACGGCCTGATCCTGCTGATGGAAACCCCTGACGATGTCACGGGCCCTATGAATATCGGCAACGAGCATGAGCTGAACGTGAGGGATCTTGCCGCGCTTGTCATCGAGCTGACCGGGTCCAAAAGCGAGATCAAGCTCCATCCCTTGCCCCTGGATGACCCGACCCACCGTCGGCCTGATATCACCTTGGCGCGCGAACAGCTCGGCTGGGAACCTACGGTCGATCTTCGCGCCGGGCTGGGACGCACGATCGACTATTTTGATCGCCTGTTGCGCGAGGTGCCTCATGGCTGATCCGGCAACCATTCTCGTGACCGGCGGGGCCGGTTATATCGGGAGCCATGTCTGTCGTGAACTTTCGCTTCGTGGATACCGCCCCGTGGTGTTCGACAACCTGGAGAACGGGCATCGATGGGCGGTGCGCTGGGGGCCGCTAGAAGTCGGTGATCTTCAGGACAGCGCCGCGCTCGATGCCGTTCTGGCGCGCTGGAAACCTTCCTGCGTCGTCCACATGGCCGCCCTGGTGAATGTCGGCGATTCGATGGCCCATCCCGAGCGCTATTATCGCAACAATGTTGCGGGCTCGCTTTGTCTGATCGACGCGATGCGCCGTGCCGGTGTTCCCGGCCTGGTTTTTTCCAGCACTTGCGCGACCTATGGCGAGCCCCGAACCATCCCGATCCGTGAAGATGCGCCGCAGTTTCCCGTCAGCGTCTATGGCCGCACAAAGCTGATGGTCGAACAGATGCTCGGTGATTTCGACGCGGCCTACGGCCTGCGTTCGGTCTGCCTGCGATACTTCAATGCTGCCGGCGCATGCCCTGACGGCATGATCGGTGAGTTGCACCAGCCCGAGACGCATGTTCTTCCCCTGATGTTGCAGGCCTTGCAGAAGCGCGAGCGGCCTTTTGGTGTTTTCGGCACCGACTACAAAACGCCTGATGGCACCTGCATCCGCGACTATATCCATGTCTGCGATCTCGCTGCCGCACATGTTCTGGCAGTCGAGCGTCTGATCAAGGGTGGTGCGTCCTGTGCAGTCAACCTGGGCACGGGCAAAGGCGTTTCGGTTCGCGAGTTGATCGGAATGGTCGAACGTGTGGCCGGTGCCAGCCTGTCGATCGTGGAGGCGGACAGGCGGCCCGGTGATCCGCCCGTGCTGGTCGCTGATGCTGCCCTCGCGCGCCGCGAGTTGGGTTGGCAGCCGGTGGTTAGCGCAATTGAAGAGATCGTGGTTAGCGCGCATGCATGGCAAAAGCGGCTTCTGACTGAAGGGCCGCCCGCTGCGATTCTTTAAGTGCGATTTCACAATTCTGCCGCTTTCAGGCCTGATAGATCTGTACGCGACAATCCAGGGCAGAGTTAGACAATGACCATGAAGCGGCAATTTCTTGCGATGGCGATGGCCCTTGGGTTTGTCGCGACACTCCAGCAAACAAGTGCGCGGGCCCAAGAGACACCTGATCTCAAACGGGTCGTGCTTTCGACCGGTGGCGTCGCCTATATGGAATACGAGGTCGAGGTCGATGGTGACGCAGAGATCATCTTCGCTGTGCGTCTCGATCAGGTCGACGATGTTTTGAAAAGTTTCATCGTGCTTGATGATGCCGGGGGTGTCGGTGCCGTCAGCCTGCCCGGTCGCCAGCCGCTCACCGATGTCTTCCGCGATCTGCCGTTTTCGCAGACAGCACTTGCCTCGCCTGTGGCCCTGCTTCAGGCGTTGACCGGTGAAGGGGTCGAAGTCTCCGGCCCGGTCGAGGCGTCGGGGCGCATTCTCTCGGTCGCACGTGAGACTGTCGCTGTCGACGGCGCAACCCTGACGCATCATCGTCTGACCCTGGCGACCGATACCGGCCTGATCCAGATCGTGGTCGAGGATGCCAGGTCGATTCGTTTCATCGACCCCGAAATCGAAATCCAGGTTGCCGCCGCTCTGGTCGCGATTGCCGAGCACCGCGTCCAGGATCGGCGCACCCTGACGCTGGTGTCTGCGGGCCAAGGCAAGCGGCTCGTCCGTCTGGGTTATGTCGTTGCTGCACCGCTGTGGAAAACGACCTATCGCCTGGCGCTGAACGGTGACGATACCGCTCTGCTGCAGGGCTGGGCGACGCTCGAGAACATGTCGGGCCAGGATTGGGACGGTGTCGAACTCACGCTTGTTTCGGGCAATCCCGTGACGTTCCGCCAGGCGCTCTATCAGTCCTATTGGGTGCAACGCCTCGAGGTGCCGGTCGATGTCGCGGGCCGCGTTCTGCCCGGTGTCGATCAGGGCACGGTGGGAGCCCTGATGAGCGACGACCAGCGCAATGCTCTGCTGCGAAGCGAAGCAGAGGCCGACATGATGTTGGCCGATACGGCGATGGAGTCGATGGCCTTCCTGGCCGAGCCGGCGCCTGGCCTGTCGTCACCTTCGCAGCTGGCCGGCGTTGGCAGTGCCTCGGGCGAGGACGCCGCGACCCAGGTCGTGTTCCGGATCGATGAGCCGGTGACCGTCACAAGCGGCGAATCCCTGTCGGTTCCGATCATCAGCCGGACTGTGGAAGCCGAGCCGGTCGGGCTCTATCAGCCCTCGACCTCGACGCTGCATCCCCTGGCTTCGGTTCGCCTGGTCAACGACAGCGGACTTGGCCTGCCACCGGGCGTTCTGACGATCTACCAGCCGTCGGAAGCCAGCGGTGGCCTGACTTTTGTCGGCGATGCGCGCCTTGGTGTGTTGCCCGACGGAGACGAACGGTTGCTCTCGTTTGCGCTGGATCAGAAAACCCTGGTCGAGCGCGATGACAGGTCGAGCGAAACCATCACGACGGTGCGAATTGATCGCGGCGTGATGTCGCTGACAATCAGCCAGCGACGGGCGACAGCCTATGCGGTTGAAGCACCGGCAGGCGACGCGCTTAATCTCCTGATCGAACATCCCAAACAGTACAATTGGGACCTCGTGATGCCCGTGGGCGAGATTGAGGCGACCCAGACCCACTACCGCATACCGTTGCAGGTGCCGGCTGGGGAAGTCGGCGCGCTTGCCGTCGTGATGGAGGCGCCGCGTTATGAAAGCATGCGGCTGGTCGATCTCTATCGCGATCAGGTCCTCTATTATGCGGAAAACTCCGAATTGCCCGATGACGTGCGTGAAGCCTTTGCCGAACTTGCAGGGCTGCGTGGCGATATCGAGGAGACTCAGCGCGCCATTGATGAGCTCGAGCGTCAGCGCCAGCTCTATCTGCAGGAACAGGAGCGCCTGCGCGACAATCTGCAGCGTGTTCCGTCCGGCAGCGATCTTGCCGAGCGTTACCTCGAAAAGTTGGGTGAGCAGGAAGACGGTATCGAGGCTCTGCTCGACGAGATGGAAGATCTGCGGGAAGCGCTGGGCGTGCGCCAGGCGGCGCTGAGCGACTTTATCGCCGATCTCAATATCTGATCGGTCCAGTTCGTCCTCGATCTGTTCTAGGCTCTCCCTGTTCGAAATCGGAACAGGGATAGACCCATGGGCAGAATTGAAGGCAAGGCCGATACGGTCCTTTCCGGTGGGCACGTTTGGTGCGGTCTGGAGGCCGGCAGTGTCGAGGCGCTGGCGATCCGCGGCGGCAAGGTCCTGGCGGCGGGATCGTGGTCCCAGATCGAATCCCTTGTGGGCCCCGCAACCCGATGGATCGACCTGCGTGGCAGACTTGCCATGCCTGGGTTCCATGATGCCCATATGCACCTGATGTCTCTGGCCCGGCGCGCTGCGGCCGTTGACCTGCGCGTTGGAAGTGTCGATTCCGTTGCCGATGTGGTTGCGCGTGTCGCTGAGCGGGCATCCCTGACCGAACCGGGCGGCTGGGTCGTGGGCGGCGGTTACGATCACACCGCGTTTGCCGAACGACGCCATCCCACGCGCTGGGACCTTGACGCCGTTTCGCCGGATCATCCGGTCTGGCTCGCTCGTTGCTGTGGTCATATGGGGGTGGCGAATTCCGCAGCCCTGAAGCTTGCCGATATTGACCGTGAGTCGCCCCAACCTTCCGGGGGTGTGATTGTCAGAGAAAACGGAGAGCCCACGGGCCTGCTTCAGGAGCGCGCGCAGGAAGCCATGCGTGCGGTCATGCCCGACCCCACGGTCGCTGAACTGGTCGAGGCCGTCGAGATTGCCAGCAGGCAGTGCCTCAGCCACGGGATCACGTCGGTCATGGACGCCTGCGTTGGCTCGGCGGGCGGCTGGGCTGATGTGGAAGCCTATGAGGCCGCCGCTGCTGCCGGGGCACTGCATGTGCGCATGACCATGGCCATGGGCGGCGGCCCCGACGGGATCGCCGAGGAAGCCTTTGCCAAAGGGTACGTGATTGGCAGGGGCGATCATCGCCTGCGCGTGGGGCCTGTGAAGTTTTTCACCGATGGCAGCGCCGGGGGATGCACTGCTGCGATGCGTGATCCCTATACCAACGGTGACCTTGGCGTTCTGATCTTTGAGGATCGTGATCTCGACGAGATGGTCGCCCACTACCATCATCGTGGCTATCAGGTTGCGGTGCACGCCATTGGTGATGCAGCGATTGACCAGACCATCCAGGCGTTCGACCGGACCTGCGCCGAGGGCACCTGCAGCCATCGCCGGCACCGCATCGAAC
>JABIUG010000263.1 GCA_018700655.1 Rhodospirillaceae bacterium
CGATGCGCCCGTGGCTTATGGTCCCCACAAGACAATCTACAACCGCTTCATCCGCTGGAGCCGGATGGGGATCTTCAACCGGATCTTTGCCGAACTGGCAGGCCAGGCCGGCGAGCCCGCATACTACGGACGTTTCGGTTTCAAGAAGGAGACGAGTGTCGCTGCACCTTATCCCTTGTCGGTTGCATACCGCGAGGGATGGCAATCGGTCACGTTGCAGGAGGTCTTGTCGCCACTCCGGGGAGCCGTTTCCGTGCCGCAGCCCTGGTGTCATCCCGAGCTATGGTCGGACTGAGCCTTCAGACTGTTCGCGCCTCGCCATGGTCGCCCCCTTCGCACGAGCGGGCGCCAGATTTCTAATCTGCTTCTTCGATCAACCAGCTTCGAAACGCATTGACGGCCGGCGAGAGTTCTATTCCGGGCAGCGTGACAAGATGCACGGCCTGACCCTTGCTGAGTGCCGGTCCGACCGGGCGGATCAGTTTTCCTGACGTCAGCATGGATTCGACGATCCGGGAAAACCCGAGCGCGATTCCCTGACCCTCCAGTGCGGCCTGGATGATGTTCGCGTAGGAATCAAAACCCAGAATGTGGAGCGGCCCCTGCGCCTGGACGTCGGCGCCATCGAGCCACCACGCCCAGTCCTCTCCGGCATGGGACGGTCCATCCAGGTTCAGCAGGGTATGGCCCAGAAGGTCGGTCGGCTGGTTGATCGGGCCGTGGCGGGCCAGATAGTCAGGCGAGCAAACAGGGAAGGTCAGCGTCGGGAACAGCTCCATACTGTCAACGCCCTGCCAGCGACCATCGCCATAACGCAACGCAAGGTCGATGCGGTCGCCGCGCATATCGAGCAGGGCGTCAGAGGCGCGCAGACGGATTTCGATGTCGGGATGGCGCTCGCGGAAACCCGGCAGGCGTGGTGTCAACCAGAACGAGGTGATGGCAATCGTTGCCATCACCGTGACACGCGAGGATGCGCCGGTTTCGCGCAAGCTGTCGCTGGCCCGCGCGATCGCGTCCAGGCTGGTTTCAATGGTTGCCTGAAAACGTCCGCCCTCCGCAGTCAGTTCAACAGCACGATGCACCCGCAGAAACAGACTGACGCCGAGGAAATTCTCCAGGGTATGAATCTGCCGGCTGACGGCTTCACGGGTCACAAGAAGTTCGTCGGCGGCCCTGGTCATGCTGCCATGGCGGGCCACGGCCTCGAAGGCGACGAGGCTGTTGAGTGGGGGCAGGCGTTGACGCAGGTTTGCCATGACTGAATTGTTACGCGTGTGGCGGCATCCTGCAAACGATTGCGGTTGTCTGGGTTGCGGCTCTTGCGCTGGACTTGGATTCCGGGCGATGTCAGGAAAGACATAACGGCCCAATCCAACACCAGAGGAAACATCACCATGGCGCGCAAGGCACCCCAGGACGTCCGAAACATCACCTGTCTGGGCGCCGGCCCGATCGGCGGTGGCTGGGCTTCGTATTTTCTGGCGCAAGGCTACGACGTGACATCGTGGATTCACGATGCTGCCGAGGAGGAGAAGCTTCGCGGCCTGATCGATGCCGCCTGGGAGGCCCTGAGCGAACTGGGCCTGGCCGACGGCGCATCGCGCGACCGACTCACGGTTGAGACCGATCTGGCCAAGGCGGTTGCCAACGCCGACTTCGTCCAGGAGAGCGTGCCCGAGAACATCGCGCTCAAGCAGAGCGTTTACGCCGACCTGGGCACCCTGGTTCCCGAAGGCGTGGTGATCTGTTCCTCGACCTCAGGCCTATCCATGACCGATATCCAGGCCAGGTGTCCGACCCCGGAACGCACCGTGACCGGACATCCCTTCAACCCGCCCTATCTGATGCCGTTGGTCGAGATCGTCGGTGGTGACAAATCCGATCCCGATGCCGTCGCCTGGACCGGCGAGTTTTTCAAGCACGCCGGAAAGGCGCCGCTGGTGATGGAAAGGGAAGTGCCGGGCTTTGTCGCCACGCGCCTGCAGGAAGCGATCTGGCGCGAGGCGCTGCACATGGTGAACGAAGGTGAAGCCACGGTCGAACAGATCGATATCGCGATCACCAATGGGCCTGGCCCGCGCTGGGCGCTGATGGGGCCGTGCATGGTCTATCACGTAGGCGGCGGCGAAGGCGGTATGCGTTACTGCCTGGAACAGTTCGGCCCGGCGCTGAAGTTTCCCTGGACCCGGCTGATCGCACCCGAACTGACCGACGAGCTGACCGAAAAGGTTGTTGCGGGCAGTGAAGAGGCGGCAGGCGGCGAGGATTTTCTGACCCTCACACGCAAGATGAACGACGGCCTTGTGAAGGTGCTCAAGGCGCGCCGCGAGGCCGGTTTCGACTAGAGCAAGACTTAGAGACCGATGCACGGCTCAGGTCGACTCGATCTGAGTCTCAAAGCTCTTGCGCGCTCACGGAGGCGTCTCGTTTGGTAGGCTGTGTGAACCTGGTGCGGGTACGATCTTGAACTACTCGGCAAACGCCTTATCGACCCACCGCGCAGCAAGTTCTGTTTGCTTCTCGGACTCCGTCAACAACCACTGGCGAAAAAGGGATAATGAGGGATGTTCCACCGTACCCTTGGGGCTCAGCAAGAAATAGGCGCCACCGTCGCAAGTGATAGAAAAAGGCTTCACGAGTCGTCCGCTCTCCAACTCGCCAAGCGTCATGAAATCACAGAGCGCAATCCCATGGCCAAGAACAGCGGCTTCAATAACTGCGTTGGCATCGTGGTAGATGGGTCCTCGCGAACAGTCGACGTTCTCAATCCCAGCCACGCGAAACCATAATTCCCACCAATCAGTCGACTGCTCGTGAATCAAACGATGGTGGCGAACATCTTTGGGCTCCCGCAGAGGATTACATCCGCTAACCAAACTGGGATGGCAGGCAGGATATGCTCGTAGTCCGAAAAGGTAGTCGTGCCTGAGCCCGGGCCAGCTTTGTTGTCCCAAAGAGAAGTGAATGGACGCATCCACTGAGTCGTTCGGGAACGACACGAGATCGATGCTTGGAATGAGTTCGACGTCGACGTCACTCAGCGCTCTAAACGCCTCCAAACGCGAGACCAGCCATCGTGCTGCGAAGCCTGGATCGACGCTCAAGACCAGTCGCTGATCGGAGCTGCCGAAACGAAGCTGTTTGGTCGCTTCGGCTATCTCATCAAGAGCCGTCTCGACCAATAACAGATAGCTGCGTCCCTCGTAGGTGAGCTTGACACCTCGCGAAAGTCTTTCGAACAACAACTTCCCGACCTGTTCTTCCAACCGCCGAACATGCCGACTGATAGCGACATGGGTTACACCAAGCTCATCAGACGCAGCCTTGAAGCTCTCGAGACGGGCGGCAGCCTCGAATGCCCGTAACGCGTTCAGGTTTGGGAGCCATCTGCTCAAAGCTGCATAACCATTAGTTACCCATGGGGTAGGATATTATCAATTGTCGACTCGCAACAACCCCGCCTAGGCTTTGCCCACATTCGGAACAGCGAGCAAAGCTTGTTCACCTGAAGAAGCTTCACCTTAGATTTGTTCGTCGGTTGAATACCGAGTGTACGTGACCACACATAACCTCACGTTACTCAATTGCTACAACGGGGAGGCACAGCCATGTTGATTCTCGAGATTGTTGCCAACAGAAACAAGCCAGAGCCGGCAGTACGAGAGTGCATGGCATCTCACACGGACGTTTGTATGGCCCGGCTCCCCAAATGACTGCACTTGGGGGACCCGTGGGGAAAGATCACGGCTTCGACCCTGTGTTGCTGGCGGTATTGAACCGACGCATCGAGGGTGTGGTCAGCAAGATGCAGAATACCCTGCTGCGAACAGCACGCTCGGGTGTGATCAACGTCGCACGAGATTTTTCCTGTGCGATTCTGACCCCCAATTCGCGACTGCTTGCCGCCGGCGAGAGCCTTCCAATTCACGTCATGGTCGGCGCCGACATGATGGCCGACTGCATGACCCGTCTGCATCCGGATCTAAACCGCGGCGATGCTTTTCTCCACAACTCTCCCTATCACGGATGCTCGCACGCCGCTGACCAAACCATCCTGGCACCGGTCATCGATGCAGCCGGCGTGCATCGATTCACGGTGCTCGCCAAGGCACACCAGGCAGATATCGGAAACTCGATACCCACGACGTATATGGCTACGGCTCGCGACGTCTATGAGGAAGGTGCTTTGCTCTTTCCCGCCGTTCGCGTCCAAGAAGACTATCGTGACATCGACGACATTATCCGCATGTGCATGTTGCGCATTCGGGTGCCAGAGCAGTGGAAAGGCGACTATCTCGCCGCCCTTGGTGCGGCGCGTATCGGCGAGCGCGAATTGCTCTCCCTAGGGGACGAGCTAGGTTGGGACGTTCTGGAAGATTTCATTGAGAGCTGGTTCGACTACAGCGAAAAGCGCATGCAAGGTGCGATATCCAAGCTCCCATCCGGGCGGGTAACTGCAAGCAGCATTCACGACCCATTCCCGGGGACACCGCCAGAAGGTATCGCGATAAACGCCACTGTCGAAGTCGACCCGGATGCGGCTCTCATGTCCGTTGACCTCACGGATAATCCCGATTGCATGCCCTGTGGGTTCAATTTGAGCGAAGCTTGTGCTCGGACCGCGGCAATGGTCGGGGTGTTCAATGGGCTTGGCATCAACATACCAACCAATGCTGGTAGCTTCAGACGCATTAACATCAACCTCCGCGAGAACTGTATCGTTGGCATTCCGCGCTTCCCTGCGAGCTGCTCCGTCGCGACTACCAACGTCGCGGATCGCGTAACCAATGCGGTGCAAACCGCGATTGCGGACCTGGGTGACGGTTTCGGCATGGCGGAGGTCGGAGCGATATCCTCATCGGCGGCCGCCAACCTGTATGGACACGACCCTCGACATGGGAGTCGACCGTATGTCAACGAAATCTGTCTGGGAGACACCAACGGCGCCGCTTCGCCAAGACAAGATGGCTGGCTTACGATTTCTCACATCGGCACTGCCGGACTCATGCTTTTGGACAGCGTAGAGATTGATGAACTACGTCATCCGCTGAAGGTCCACACACGTCGTCTCATTCCTGACAGCGAAGGAGCGGGTCGATACCGGGGGGCTCCCGGTCTGCACACCGAATACGGACCTCGGGATTGTTCCGTACGCGTGATGTATGCGGGTGACGGAATGATAAACGCTGCAAAAGGTGTTCGGGGCGGTGGCTCAGGCGCGCCACTGCGGGTCTCTGTTCGCCGGCTTGATGGTTCGATTGAAGAGGCACCGGCATGGGGCGACTTCGACCTGGTCTCGGGTGAGTCCGTCATTGGCATGTCATGTGGTGGTGGTGGCTATGGGAGAGCCCAGGAGAGAAACCCGGCGCGCGTCTGTCGTGATCTGCGTGAAGGCTACATAACCAGGGAACGCGCCGAGTCTGTGTACAGCGTGGTCGTTGACGCCGCCGGAGAAGTCGATGCCGATGCTACCCGGTTGCGCCGACAGCGAGACGGTTCGAACGCCAACGACCCTTGTACGCCGCCGCGTCCGGCGAAGAACAAGGATTGCTAGCGCCCATGAGGATATCAATCGACACAGGGGGGACATTTACCGATGTGATCCTCCAGGACGACGAAGGCGCTTTGCGGCTCTACAAATCACCGACGACGTATGACGACCTGATCCAAGGCTTCCTGGAAGGTATCAGGCTTGCCGCGATGGATCTGAAACTGAGCACCCGTGAGCTCCTTGCCAAGGTCGAACTCATCATTCATGGCACCACCATCGCAACCAACGCCACGCTCACCGGCAACACTGCGAAGACAGCGTTTCTCACCACCGCGGGACACCCCGACGTGCTGGTACTCCGCGAGGGCGGCCGTCTCGGCCTGCCCGTGTTCGATTACTCGATCGCATACCCAGAGCCTTATGTGCCGCGCGCCCTGACCTATGAGGTACCGGAACGCGTGACGGCCGAAGGGCAAATTGATCAGGCGCTCGACGAGACGGCAACCGAAGTCATCATCGACGAATTGCGCGAGCGGAACGTCGAGGCCGTTGGAATCTGCTTCCTCTGGTCTATCGTCAATCCAGTCCATGAGTTGCGTGCTGGCGAGCTGTTGGCCGATGGTCTGCCAAATGTGCCCGTGACGTTATCGCATCAGATAAACCCGTCGCTACGCGAGTATCGACGTGCATCCTCCACTTGCATTGATGCATCGCTAAAACCACTGATGGGTCGTTATCTGCACGATCTGGAGCAGCGCCTTCGCGAAGCGGGTTTTGACGGCAGACTTCTGGTGGTGACATCGCAAGGCGGAATGATGGAAGCAGAGAGTCTGGGTAAACGTCCCATTCACTCACTCATGTCAGGACCCGCGATGGCCCCCATCGCCGGCCGCCACTACGCTCAGATGGATGCGGCAGCCGACACCGCAATCATAGCCGACACCGGTGGCACAACCTATGATCTCAGCGTAATCAGACACGGTCGCATCCCGCGAACGCGGGAGTCCTGGCTTGGCAGGCCCTATCTTGGGCACATGACTGGCTTCCCGGCGGTTGACGTCCGAAGTGTCGGCGCGGGTGGCGGGAGCATAGCGTCAGTCGATGAAGCCGGGTTGCTGCAAGTCGGCCCTGCGAGTGCGGGTTCGCAACCTGGCCCTGCTTGTTATGGCCGGGGTGGAACGAGCGCAACGGTTACCGATGCCGCACTCATTCTTGGATACATCGATCCTGGTTATTTTCTTGGCGGCAGTATGCCGCTGGACATGGTGCGTGCCCACGAGGTCATGCTTCGCGATGTGGGTGCGCCGCTTGGGCTCGATTTGCATCAATCAGCGGCGGCGGTGATCGCCGTCATGACCGAAAACATGGTTGCTGCGATCGAGGATGTCACTGTCAATCAAGGCATCGACCCTCGTGATGCACTCCTTGTTGGAGGCGGTGGTGCTGCCGGATTGAATGCCGTGAAGATAGCGCGGCGACTGGGCTGCACGAAAGTCATCATTCCCGATGTTGGAGCGGCGCTTAGCGCGGCCGGTGGTCACCTTTCCGATCTCGGCACCGAGTTTGCGAAGCTACATGTAACGAGCTGTAGCCGGTTTGATTACGCTGGTGTCAATCGAACCCTGGCCAGCTTGAATGACCAGTGCGAACAGTTCGTCGCGGATACCGGTCTCCCCGTGTTTGATCAACGGATCGAATTCTTTGTGGAGGCACGTTATGCCGAACAAATCTGGGAAATCGAAGTTCCCCTGAGCACCAGCGAGTTTTCTGCGCAGAACGAGATTGATGCGTTGGCGGAAGAATTTCATAAAATTCACCGCGAGCTGTTCGCATCGATGACCGAGAATCAGAGATAGAGCTGATTCAGTGGCATGCGAGGGTTGGCTGTAGTTTGCGTCGAGATCCCATCGGCTCTTTAGTCGATGCTGGAACGGCGTGTGGTGCAGACCCTGTTGCCCGGCCCGTCTATTTCGATGAGACCGGGATCGTCGACACGCCAGTCATCCGGGCTCGGCAGTTGCGAATCCTCGAGTTCCAGGTCGGTCCGGTCATTGTGGAGTCTCCGTTTACGACGGTTGTTGTCGACCCGGATGCAACTGTGAGGCTGAGTGATTCAGGTTCGCTGATTGTAAACCCCTGAAGTGATCGAAGGGTACGAAGATGTCTCAAAGACCGAATGAACGTATTGCCTATTTCAACGGTAAGTTTCTGCCCGAAAGTGAAGTCACCGTTTCCTTTAGAGACCGTGGCTTTAAATACGGCGAGGCCGTTTACGATGCTACGCGCACCGTCAAACACAAACCTTTCAAACTCCACGAACATATCGAGCGACTCTTTTGTTCGATGCGCTACCTGGAGTTTGATGCCGGACTCACCCATGCGGAGTTTGTGGACATTACCCTCAAGGTTCTCGAGCTCAATGAGCATCTACTCGGACCCGACGACGACGTTTGGTTGACTCAACGGGTTTCGCCGGGAGCTCAGGACCCGTTCGAGGGTGCATCGGGCGGCCCCCCCACGGTGATTGTTGAATGCACACCAATTCCGTTCAGGTCCCGTGCGACCCTGTTTCGTGATGGTGTCGATGTTCGCATTCCATCAATACGTCGCACTCCACCAGACGCTCAGAGCCCACGGGCCAAGTCCCAGAATTACATCAACTTTGTCCTGGCCGATAACGAGGTACGCAGCGCGGATCCAAATGCCTGGACAATTCTGCTCGATCAGCAGGGGAATCTGACCGAAGGCATGGGTAGCAACATATTCTGTGTCCGTGATGGACGACTTCTAACGCCCAAAGCTCGCTTTGTCCTTGCGGGGATCAGCCGCGAGACCGTGATTGAGTTGGCTCGCTCGCTCGGGCTGGCCGCAGACGAAGCCGACATTGACCTCTTCGATGCGTACAACGCCGATGAATGTTTTCTGTCGTCGACGAGTTTGTGCATGGTGCCTGTGGCAACCATCAATGGACGCCGTATCGGCAAAAGCACACCCGGGCCAATCACGCAGCAACTCACCGACGCTTACAAGAATCTGATCGACCTCGACTTTGTTGCCCAATATCTCAAACACTTGGAACCATAGATCTCGACCGAGTGAGCACACCTACATGTGGGCGTGATGTGGTCCTTGCCCTCAGGGGTGGCCCATATGGGGGTATCTGACCCTTCCTCTTGAACCGGCGTCGTGCCACCGTGCCGCCGACCCGGGAGGATACATGAACGAACGACAGACCCATGGCCGCAATGTCAGCAGGGAGTTCCTGGAAGACCGTGCGAAGTTCATTCGCCTCGAGACGGTGCGGCTGACCAAGATCGCCGGTGCAGGGCATTATTCCAGCACGTTTTCGGCGGCGGAGTTGCTGGCTGCACTTTATTACGCACAGATGCGCATCAATCCGGCTGAACCGGACTGGTCCGAGCGCGACCGGTTCGTGCTGTCCAAGGGTCATATCGCCATCGGTCTTTATCCGGTTCTGGCTGATCTGGGCTTTTATGACGCCGACCTGCTGGAGGATTACACACGCCTGGGCAGCGCCTTTGGCGATCATCCAGATATGAAGAAGATCACCGGGGTCGATTTCAGTTCAGGTTCGCTGGGTCACGGGCTTTCGGTATCTCTGGGAATGGCGCTTTCGGCGCGCATGCAGGGCAACGACAGCCGCATCTATTGCATGATGGGCGACGGTGAGTTGAACGAAGGCCAGGTTTGGGAAGCGGCCATGTCGGCAGGCCATTTCGGTTGTCAGAATCTGATCGCGATCGTAGACCGCAACAAGCTCTGCATTGACGGTTCGACCGAAGAGATCATGTCGGTCGAGCCGCTCACCGACCGCTTTGCGAGTTTCGGTTGGAATGTGCAGCGCATCGACGGTCATGATCTTGACGCCATCATGGGTGCGTTCGATGCCCTGCCTGCCGGGAACAAGGGCAAACCCCAGATGATCATCGCCGATACGGTCAAGGGACGTGGTGTGCAGATGATGGAAATGAGCCTGAACTGGCATGTCGGGAACCTTGTGGGGGCTGACTACGACGCGGTGATCGAGGAGATCAAGGGAGGCCTGCAACCGGTTACCGTTACGGAGGTGCGGCCATGAGTGAAGCCGAAGGCGATGTTCTCTCCGGCCTGTTCACCGGGATCAGCGATCTCAAGGAAAGCCGTTCGGTCAAGGGCACACCGGCCTCGCGCCTGCCGGCCTTCATTCTGGGCGAGGAGCTGGCCGATCTGGCCGATCATGATCCCCGCATCGTCGTGCTGACGGCCGATCTGGCGTCGGCCAACCGCACGACGGAATTCCGTGATCGCCACCCCGAGCGCTTCTTCGATTTCGGCATTGCCGAGAAGAACATGATCACGGCGGCTGCCGGTATGGCGTCCTGCGGACAGATTCCATTCACCGCCACCTTTGCCGCGTTCTGCGGCATTCTGGGCGCCGAACAGATCAGAACCGACTGCGCCTATACCGGCTTGCCGGTGCGGGTGCTGGGCCATCATTCCGGCATGTCGATGGGGTTCTACGGCACCAGCCATCATGCGCTGGAAGACCTCGCCATGATGCGCACCATTGCGAACCTCACGGTGATCTGCACCACGGATGCAAACCATCTGCGTGCCGTGCTGCGGGCGTCGCTGAGCCATGAGAAGCCGATGTTCATCCGACTGGGCCGGGGACGTGACCCCGAAGTCTATGCCGACGTGCCCGAGATCGAGATCGGCAAGGCGATCCGCCTGCGTGAAGGCAAGGACCTGACGCTGATCACCACGGGCGCACAGGTCCACGCCTGTCTCGAGGCCGCCGATGCGCTGGCCGAAAAGGGGATCGAAACCCGTGTGGTCGACATGCACACGATCAAACCCCTGGATGTCGCTGAAATCCAGGCCGCTGCGGCCGAAACATCAGCCATTCTGGCGGTCGAAGAACACAACATCATCGGCGGGCTCGGTAGCGCCGTGGCCGAGGTGCTGGTCGACTGTGACCGTGTGCCATTCCGCCGTCACGGCATCGACGACGAGTTTGTTCTGATCGGCCCGCCGGCGGGGCTCTACAGTCACTACAGGCTTGATGCACCCGGCGTGCGCGATGTTGCCCTGGAGCTACTCGGGAGAGCGTGATGCTGACCATGCCCAACGACATCCGCCTGGAGCAGATCGTCGAATCGATGGATCATGTCCTCAAGGCGCAGGCGCGCATCTACATGCACCTGGCGCGCGAGGCGGCCGAACGGTTCGGGCGCGATGGCGAGCGCAGCATCCGGCTGGGCCTGCGCGCCTATGGCCACTGGCGCGGGAAGGAGATGCAAGAGGCACATCACGCCGCCGGCCATC
Source organism: Rhodospirillaceae bacterium (assembly GCA_018700655.1). GTDB lineage: Bacteria > Pseudomonadota > Alphaproteobacteria > SP197 > SP197 > SP197. Next base: position 10,823 of record JABIUG010000263.1, read on the forward strand.
CGGTCAACATGGAAACCCTGCTTCGCTGCTGGGATAACGCCAGCACCTATGTCGCCAAGGACACGATCGAAGGCGAGGGTCGATACACGCCCAACGACGTCGAGTTCGATGTTTTCCATTGTCCGGCTTCGGAGGCCTGGAAAGACAGCGATTTTCACCAGATGGGCCACTGGTATTGTGACGAGTTTCATCAGGCCGCCGCTCGGACCTATCACCCCGACGGCAATGTCACGATCCACGAGAACCTGATGAAGGGCGACGACCGTTGCCACTTCCGATGGCTGATGCCGCCCGATGCCCCGAAGCTCGACCCCGGCGAGCCGACCGAAATGGCCACGCGCCTGGGCGACGACTATGTCGCCTCAAGCGAGATTGATGGCGCATGGAAAGCGCTCAAACGCAGCAACCGGCTGCTTGGCGGCCATTACTTCACCTGTACGGTCCCGATCATCGAACGCCATGGCGAGGAAGGCCGCGCGGCCGTCGTGGCCGCATTGAAAAGCTGGGGAGCAGAACGCGGGCGCCTGCTGCGTCAACGTCACGAGGGACGCGGTGTAACGGTTTCGCTGGAGGCTTTCTGGTCCGACCACGACCTTCCGGCCCGAATCATCTGGCCGGTGCGCGAGATCGAGGTGAGCGACGGGCGTGTCGTGGTCGAGATCGATGACACGCCACAGGACCGGGCCTTTGCCGATCACGACCACGCCGAACTGGGCGCGCTCTGGTACGAGGCATCTTATCCCGCCATGGCCGAAGCCTATTGGCCGGGAACCTTGGCGCATTGGGAACTGCTGCGGTCCCGTGGTGATGAGACCAATCGCCTGGTGTTGGAGCGGCAGAGCTGAAGCCCGGTTCGTGTGAATTCAACAAGGGCTATGAATGCTGCCGGCCCGATTGCTGTGTAGCCCTTGACGCGCGATGGACTCCCGGCCACAAGCCCAACAACCCACGGAGGCGATGATGAGCGACACCATTCCCGCAGATCTTGAAGCCCTGTTTGCCGATACATCCGACGAGGACACCCTGTTCGGCAGCCTGATGGAAATCTATGGTCGCGCGGTCAGCGCCGACCGATGCCTCATGTTTCTTTTCGCGCCCGAAAAAGGGCTGTCGCGCTGCACCCATGCCTGGCAGGCCAGGCCGGAATGGGCGCTGGAGCGGAGCGTTGACGCATGGGAGCCCGTGCCCGAGGGCCTGGCGCAGGAAGATCCGATGTTCGGCGTGGCGCTGAGCGATCCCAATGCGCTTTATATCGATAATGTCATGACCGCGGATCAGGAACTGGTTAACGGCCCTTTCGAGTTGGAGAACTTCAAGCACCATTCCCTGGTCCATGCGCCGCTACTCGAAGACGGCAAGCTCTATGGAATTCTGGAGCCGTGCACGATGGCCGCACCCCGAACCTGGACCGAACACGACAAGGTGGTGACCGCCTGGGTGCAGGAACGCCTGCTGCCCGTGGCCCAACGTTACATCGCCGCCAATTGTCCCTGATTAAACCACACTGACAACGATCCCAACGGAGAAGTTCCATGAATACGGACGTCATCATTTCCTGTGCCGTGACCGGTGCGGGCGACACAACAGGCCGCAGCAACAAGGTTCCGGTGACACCGCGCCAGATTGCAGATTCCGCAATCGAAGCCGCCAACGCCGGTGCCGCGATCACCCATATCCATGTGCGTGACCCCGAAACCGGCAAGGGTTCACGCGATCCCGACCTGTTTGAAGAGACCGTGAACCTCATCAAGCAGGACGGTGTGAATGTCATC
>JABIUG010000264.1 GCA_018700655.1 Rhodospirillaceae bacterium
GCTTCCGTGGCGGGCCTGAGCCCACAATCGATGCCCTGTCTGAATTCGTGCGCTGGTGGGATCATTGGCTGAAAGATAAGGCAACCGGCATCATGGCCGAGCCGATGCTGCGCACCTACATGATGGAAAGCCAGCGCCCGGCCGCGTGGCTCGAAACCTGGCCTGGCCGCTGGGTCGCAGAACCGGTCTGGCCCGTCAGCGATGGCGGCATCACCACGCGCACCCTGGCGCTCAACGACCGTGGTGTTCTGGGCGATGACTCTGAACGCGCCAACCGCCCGATGACAATCCGCTCGCCGCTCCAGACCGGCTTTGCCTCGGGCGAATGGTGCCGCCATGACACCGGCACGGATCTGGCCACCGACCAGCGCATGGACGATGCCGGCTCGCTCTGCTTTGACACCGAACCCGTCGCCGAGCCCTTGGAGTTTATCGGCGCGCCGGTTGTCACGCTGGAGTTCTCTGTCGACCGCCCGGTTGCCCAGGCCGTCGTGCGGCTCAACGACATACACCCTGATGGCGCGGTCAGCCGCATCACCTGGGGGGTCAAGAACCTCACCCATCTGCAGGATCAGGAAAACCCGGTCTCGCTGGAACCGGGCCGACGTTACACCATCGCATTCAAACTCAATGACACTGCATTTTCACTGCAGCCCAGACATCGTTTGCGCATCGCTGTCTCCACCAGCTGTTTCCCCATGGTTTGGCCCGCGCCGGAACCGGCAACGCTGACCCTGATGCCCGGCACCAGCACCATCGCCTTGCCCGTGCGTGCGCCACGCGAACTGGATGAAACCATCGCTTTCGATCCACCACAGGAAGCGCCGTCAGGCAAGGTCACCGTGATCGAACAAGCGACCATGCGCCAGACTGCCAGCATGGATGCGCAAACCGGATTCTGGCAGTTGGAAGTCGTCGCTGATGACGGCACCAAACATATCGAGGAAATCGATCTGGAGATTACCGGCTGGCGCCGCGAACTCTGGCGCATCCACCCGGATGATCCCCAAAGCGCCACGGGTGAGATCACCTATGGTTTCGAGCGCAAACGTGGCGGCTGGTCCACCCACCACAATGCCCGCTGTTCCATGGCAATGACCCGAGAGGACTACCTGCTGGAAGCAAGCCTTGAGGCATTCGAAGGCGAGGGGTCGGTGTTCAAACGCGACTTCAAAACAACGGTGCCGCGCGATCACACATGACGTCGGGCGTTGGACGTTCCAACACTCGCCGGGTCGGATGTCATGTGCAACGGAGCCCTGTGGTCAGAGCTGGCCCGTTGCGTCACCTTCCCTGAAACCATCGGCGGCGACGTCGCGCCCCCTATGGAAAACCATCAGCCCTTCATCAGCGTGATAGTAGTAGCGACAGGGTTCCACGCCCCAGGCACTCACCTTCCAGCAGACACCACCCTCGTCATCAATGCTCCATGTTCCGGTGTGCTCTACGCCGTTCCATACAGTGATCAGCGACTGATCGGGTGCGTAGTAAACGGCGCCATCGGTGCCGAGAAACTCGGTCATGCCAGAGACCAGAGCCATCGACTCTTCGGGCATGAGGAGATCGCGATCAATGTCGAGGACGACGTCGCTGGCCTGGAGAACATCGAGTGTGTTGCCTTCCTGGCGCTCCGAAACAGCTCCGGTTTCGCCGTAATAGCGGTACATCACCTGGCCGCCCACGTGGAAGTATTCTTCGCACTCGATCGTGCCCCAGCTCGAGACGTGCCAGCATAGTGCGCCGTTCTCGGTGACAGACCACCTCCCGCTCTCGCGGACTCCGTCCCACAGGGTATCGAGCTTGCCGCCCTCGCCGTAATAGGCACCCCCATTGGGATCCCACACCTGTGTTTTACCAGCCAGATACTCATGGAGCTCATCCTGGGTGAACGGAACCCACCCTTCCTCTGGCGGCGCGGCATGGGAACAAGCCTGCAATGCACCTATGGTCAGAATGCAGGCGGCGATCACGCCGGGTCGAAAGTTCGATGCGACCCTCATGTCTCCTCCTTCCGGTCAGTGGGTCCGTCAGTCCTGTGTTGCCTGTACGGACGTCGTCGAGTTGGCTTCGATTTCTGCCATGCCATATTCGGCTGATGGCCATACAAGGCATCGCCCTTCAGCGTCCCCGGTCAGGAAACCGCCCGCACCGCCATCTGGACCGCCCCAACGGTCAGATTGACCGTTGTCGCGATAGTTGAAGAACAGGTATTCGGTCTCGAGGTCGTAGCCCATGGCGATGGCCTCCTCGGTCAGCTTACCGTTCTCATCGACCCAGGTATTGCCGTTGGCATCGAGGAAGAAATCATCGGCCAACGTGCCCTCCAGGAATGAATTGCAGGCATCGCCAAGGGCGAAGTCACGGTTGGCCAGAGTGCGGCCGATACGCGCGTTGCAATCGGGCCGGACGTCGTTGAGACCGTAGAATGAAGACTCCATAAAGGGTGAGCCATCCCATTCGATCAGGCGGTCGTCTTCGTCGGTGGCGAAATGGCCACCCGCGAAATGCAACATCAGCCACCACCCGTCCGCGTTTTCTTCGGCCACGGTCCTGATGTAGTCGCGGTACCAATCCACGGAATAGCCGTACGCCTCCCAGGGCCAGTCGGTCACGCCGGTCAGCGCCTGGCAGGCGTAGTCGTCCGCTGCGCACGCGCCACCGCGCTCGCCCTCGGTGTTGTAGTAAGCCCAGCAGATCGTTGATTGTCCGATCTCTGTTCTGTCGTAACGTTTCTTCAGGTCATAGAGGTGGGCGTGGATCGTGGGGTAGCGGATACTATCGAGCAGTTCTTCCGACGGCTGGAGCGTGAGAAGACCTTTCTCCGCATCGATGACCAGCGTCATCTCTCCGTTGACTGCTGGGTCTCCATTGGGCACCCAGCCC
>JABIUG010000265.1 GCA_018700655.1 Rhodospirillaceae bacterium
CAGCGGATGTTTAGCCGAGGCAATCAGTTTTGCGGCTTCAGCGATCTGGGCTGGGTCGGCGACCGGCCGATCGAGTGGATAGTGCGAAAGGCTTTCGCTGCGCTCCGAAGCGGTCGCTTGTTCGGCCTCCATGATGTTGACCGGTGCGAGCAGCACGGCCGGTCCGGGGCGTCCGCCCACGGCCTGACGGAACGCCATGTCGACATAGTCGTCGATCCGGCGTGTGTCCTCGACCCGGCGGACCCATTTGGCGCAGCCCTTGAAAAGGTCTAGGTGGTCGAGCTCCTGAAAGGCATTGCGGTCGCGCCAGATTGGCGGTGTGTCCTGGACAAGCGCGACAATCGGGGTCGAGGCGGTCAGCGCTTCGGCCAGCCCCGCGACCAGCAGGGTCGCTGCAGGCCCGTTCTGTGCCGTGACGACACCGACCTTGTGCGAGATGCGGGCATAGGCATCGGCCATCACCGCGCCGGCGTTTTCCGTACGGTAAGTGCACTGGCGAATGCCGAACTCCGGGGTCGACAGAAAAAACTTCGACGGAATCGACTGGCCGAAGATCGTGTCGACGCCATGACGGGCGAAAGCGCCCGCGAAGACCTGGGAGGCCGAAGTGTTGCTGCCGGTGGTCATGAAAATACCCTCAGAATATGCTTGTTCTGCTCTAGCGCGTTGGCGCTGTGGTTTCCAATGTTCAGTAAGGGCGTTCGTCGCCCTCGCCGGAGATTCGGTGCATCAGGCGAACCTCGTTTTCATAGGTATAGGGGGTCGTCGAATGGTGCATCTGGCGATTGTCCCAGATCGCGAGGTCACCGGGACGCCAGGCATGGGCATAGACATAGTCGGGCTTTGAAATGTGGCCGACGATCTTCTTTCCGAGCGCTTCGCTCTCTTCCGGCGTCATGCCCTCGAAGCAAGCCATTTCAGCCTCTGTAAACCACAGCGACTTGTGGCCGGTGACACTGTGGGTACGCACCAGCGGGTGGACGACATCCGGGGTTCTGCTTTTCTCGTCCTCGGTGAGGTCCGTCTTGGTCACATCGCTGATGCTGGTCAGTTTCTTGAAGAGGCCTTCGTAACTGTAGCGAACCTTGAGCGGCTCGAGCTGTTGTTTGCGGGCTTCGGGCAACTCGTCCCAGGCCCGTTTCCCGCTGGCATACAGCGTTTCGCCACCCGTGCCGGGCGCTGCAACGCAATAGAGCACGGTTGAAACCGGGGGATAGGGAAAGCCGGTGCCGTCGGTGTGCCATTCGATGCCGACCTTGTTCTGGAAGGCGATTGCTTCACCGTTTTCGTCGGTGGCATTGCCCAGCAAGTTGATCTCGGGGTGGCCCTTCATCTTGGTCTTGTCGTTGCCGACATAGATGCGGACCCGGTTGAAACGCCGGGCAAAGGCGATCTCCTGCTCGGGCTCCAGGTCCTGATCGCGGAAGATCAAAAGGCCATGGCGCACCAGCCCGTCATAGATCTGGCGAAACTGCTCAGGGGCGAGTTCTTCGCGCAGATCGACGCCGCCGACATGTGCGCCGAAATCATCGCGGAACGGTTCGAAGGTGATGGTCATTGCTGGAGACCTCCCGGCACGGTGTTGCGGCGGCTCGCCAAGTCCGGGCAAAGCATGTCATATGCTGGCAAGCCACAGCAACAAAAGGGCCTCAATCGATGCGTGTTCTGATCTGTCTTGCCGTGCTTGTATTGACCGTAAACGGGCGTCCCGCGACGGCGCAAGCCGATGGTGCCGTGACGTGTGCGCTGGCTTTTTCGGCGCAGCAGCAGGGCCTGCTGGAATCGGCGATCGACAGTTACACGCTGTGTCTCGAGGGCGGCGAGTTGACGCCCGAGCAGGCTGCAGTGGGTTATTTCCGGCGCGCTTCGGTCTGGCGCACGCTGGAAAATACCGACAAGGCGATCGAAGACTTCAACCTTGCGATTGCCAACCAGGCGAACTTCGCCATGGCGTTCAACAGCCGGGCCGAGATCCTTGCCGAACGTGGCGAACTCGACCAGGCGATCGCAGATTTCCAGCAGGCAGTGACCCTTGATCCGACCCTTCTGGTCGCCTGGCAGAGCCTCGGGTATCAGCAATGGAGAGCAGGCAACCTGGAAGAGGCTATGCAGGCCAACGACATGGCCCTGCTGCTCGACCCCAACAATCCCCAGCGTTACCTCACCGCGGTTCTGCCGCGGCTCGACTCAGGCCAGGACCTGGAAGGCGCCCTGGCGATCGCCGATGCCGGCCTCAACGTCGCCTCTGCCATGGGCCCGCTCCACGACGTGCGCGGCCACATCCTGGCCCAGCTCAACCGCACGGATGACAGCTTCGCCGCCTTCCGTCTGGCCATGGAATTCTCGGGCTCACAGCTCGTGGGCACCTATGAGACCAGCCTTGCCTATCAGGGTTACTACGAGGGTGTGCCGGACGGGGAAGTCGATGATGCGTTTCTTGCGGCACTGAAGGCGTGTATCGCGGAAGCGTGCGATTTGTGGGCACAGTAAGCATCCCCGGTGTGTAGGCAGACCTCTTCTTTCCCACTAACCTGCGGTTCCAGTTCACAGCCTGTGTGTTGTCATGCCCCTCGACCAAGCCACGCTCGACCAGTTCCTTGAAACCGTTACGCGGTTCGTTGACGAACGTCTGATACCCGCCGAGGCCGAAGTCGACGCCTCCGACAAGGTGCCCGATGCCATCGTCTCCGAAATGAAGGAGATGGGTTTTTTCGGGCTGACGATCCCTGAGCAATATGGCGGGTTGGGCCTGTCGCCGACCGAGGAGGTCGAGGTTGCCTGGGCGATCACCCATGCCGCGCCGGCGTTTCGTTCGGCCTTTGGCACCAATGTCGCAATCGGCTCCCAGGGCCTGGTGATCGACGGCACCGAGGAGCAGAAACAAAAGTACCTGCCGGGCATGGCTTCGGGCGAGATCATCGCCTCGTTTGCTTTGACCGAACCCGATATCGGATCGGATGCCGCCTCGGTCAAAACCCGTGCCGATAGGGACGGTAACGGCTACATCCTGAACGGGACCAAACGTTTCATCACCAACGCACCTGTCGCCAATACCTTCACGGTGATGGCCCGGACCGATCAGGAGCAGAGAGGTTCGCGTGGTGTTTCGGCGTTCATCGTTGATGCCGACACGCCGGGCATTCGCCTGGGCACCCCTGAGAACAAGATGGGCCAGAAGGGTGCGCATATCTGCGACGTTGTTTTCGAGGATTGCCGTATTCCAGGCGACGCGCTGATCGGCGGGGTCGAGGGCCAGGGTTTCAAGACCGCGATGAAGGTACTGGACCGGGGCCGCCTCCATGTCGCGGCGACCTGCTGCG
>JABIUG010000266.1 GCA_018700655.1 Rhodospirillaceae bacterium
AGGCTGGTCTCGCCATAAAGCGAAGCGCCGATGGCGTTGTCGTAACACAGGCCCAGGTAACCTGAAGGGTCGTTGATTTCGGTAAAGGTCTTGTTGCGCTCGGCATCGACGCGCGGGCTGTGGGGAGACTTGCGGTACATCTCGTGCACAAACGCTTCATGATAAACGTTGGGCGAATAGTTCTCGTAAACCGTCTTCCAGTTGGATGCGATCGGCAGGGAATTCACCAGAGGCCGGTCGTCGTCGCCCAGCCCGATCTCCAGGCGTTCCAGATCGACCAGATCCAGATGTTTCAGGACCGGCGCGTATTGTTCGGCAAAGGGAACGGGATCGCTGCCCAGATAGACAAACAGCGTCGACATCCATTCCTCGCAGGGAACCGGGACCAGATCGGCGTTGAGGGCCTCCAGGTCGACATCGGCGGCTTGCGGCGTGCCGTCCCAGTAATTGGCCTCCAGCAGCTTGCCGTCCATGCCATACTTCCAGCCGTGATAGGGCCCGGTGATGGTCTTCAGGCTCCGCTTTGCGCTGGTCGCGACCTCGCATCCGTCATAGGGGCAGACATTGTGGAAAACACGCGCGCGCCCATCTCCGTCGCGCACCAGCAGCAGGGGATAACCCATCGCGGTGATCGGTGCGATGTCGCCGGGTTCAGGGATACTGGTCCTGAATGCAACTGCCAGCCAGCTTTCAGCCAGCGCATGGCGCGCTTCAAAAGCGTAGAAGTCCGAGTCAATGAAGGCGCGCCGCGGCAGGGTTCGCGCCGTCTCGATGGGCGCCCTGATGGCTTTGCGCTCTTGCCTCGTGAGCAGTTCCTCGAGTGTCTTCATGCCGATGATCCCGTTCTGACGTGAACGGGACTTTAGTCAGTCACTGAGCGTTCGAGAAGCAGGGATCAGACTTGGGAATGACCCCGATGAACCTCACGTCCCAACTGTGAGTTGCTGGCAGCTATCACGAAATGCATCAACCGCCAGATCAATGTCTGCAGGAGTGCAATGTGGCAAGACCATCCAGCAGTTGTTGAACGCCATCGCCATGACCCCGCGGTTCAACATGGAGAGGTTGAGCAGATAGGTGAGATCGTCGTCATGCACCTTGTCGACATAGTCCGTCATGGTTCGGCACGGTGTCGGCGTAAAGTGGTAGGTGACGCGGGCACCCAGTTGTTCCCCCATATGCCAGGGAAGTTCGAGATCGTCGATCACGGTCTGCAGGCCACGGGTCGCATAGCTGCCCATTTCCTCAATTCGCGCGAAGTTCTGCGGCGTAAGCATGTACTTGAGATTGGCGTGAATGCCCTGGAGCGAATGAGAGCCGCCCGAAAAGGTCCCTCCGATCCCGACCAGCCCTTCGCCTGAGTGGCGCAGCGTTTCTCCAAGCTGGCGGCTAAGGTCGTCTCTGAACCCGTAAACGCCGGCTGGAACGCCACCGCCGATGATCTTGCCGGCAGTCCAGATGTCGGGCTCAAGGCCCCATCGGCCGGTCAGACCGGCAGGACCCGACCACATGGTGTGCGTTTCATCGATCAGCAAAAGGCTGCCGTACTTTCGGGACAATGCCCGCACGCCGTCGTGGTAGCCAGGGTCGGGAAGCACAAGACCGATATTGGTCATGGCCGGTTCCATCATCACGACCGCGACGTCGCCGTGGCGCAGTTCTTCCTCAAGGGTGGAGAGATCGTTGTATTCGACGATCCTCGTCCGATCTCCGGCCCGGGCCGGCGGCGTGCCGACGTCGGAATCGTAATAATCGATGGTACCATCGTCGCCCCTGAGCACCTGAACCTCTTCAACGGTTCCGTGATAGGCGTAATTGGGAATCAGGACCTTGGAGCGTCCGGTCAGGTGTCGCGCCAGACGGATCGCCCAGCGATTGGCATCGGTGCCGTTCAGGCTGAAGTTCCATCGGAAGTTCCCCAGCCGGGCATTGAGCTCACGAGCGACATCAAGCAAGATCATCGATGGGTATTGGTGCTGGAGGCCGTTCTCCATGCTCTCTTTCAGCGGTGTCAGATAACGCGGGTCGGCATGGCCCAGCGTTGCATAAACACCCATCGAGAGATCGAGATAGTCGTGGCCATCGAGATCGCGAACGCGGTTGTCCCTGCCGCTTTCCATGAACAGCGAGAACGGGCCTTCGATGCCCGCCTGCCAGACCATCGGCACGCCCCACAAAAGCAGGTCGCCGGCGTCCTTTGACGCGATCCTGCTCTTGGGGTTGTTCAACGCGAAGGTCTGCACTTCCCGTTGGGTCAGCGTCGCAATGCGTTCCTTGCTGATTCCGGTGTTGCTCATTGCCGTGCCTCTTCGCAGTGGCGATAGGCCCACAGGGCGACCAGGTCCTGTGCCAGTTCCGCTCCGGCAATCGCGGTGATGTTGCCGTGGTCGAACGGCGGAGAGACCTCGACCACATCCATCCCGACCAGATTGATGCCTGCGAGATTGCGCAGGATCTTGTGGGCCTGGTAGGTCGAGAGGCCCCCGATCACCGGTGTTCCCGTCCCTGGTGCAAATGCGGGATCGAGCGCGTCGATGTCGAACGTCAGGTACACGGGATGATCTCCGACAACCTGACGGGCCTGTTCGGCGACCCACTCGGGTTCACGCTCATGGACACAATCGGCATCGAATATGCTGACACCCAGGGGATCGTTGTGCGTGCGGATGCCGATCTGGACGGAACGTTCAGGCGCGGCAACACCCTGGTTGATCGCGTGGTACATCATCGTTCCATGATCGATGCGGGTCGGGTCGGGGTCCTCCCATGTGTCGGTGTGGGCATCGAAATGGATGAACGAC
>JABIUG010000267.1 GCA_018700655.1 Rhodospirillaceae bacterium
AGGTCAAAGATAAGACTGCCCTATGCATTGTTTCCACCCAGACATTCCAGGACGGCCCTGGCAGCCAGGCGTGACGGCGATTCCCCGGAATCACTGAGTTCGCTTATGACTCCTTTCATCGCAACGCGTTGTTTCTGGGCAGCATCAGGGTCGGTGAGCAGACCTTCGAGCGCTGCGACCAGGCTGTCCCTGTGGCAGTACTCCTGCAACAATTCAGGCGTGACTTGCCGGTCGGCGATCAGATTGACCAGGGATACGAACCGGACCCTGATCATCCAGCGGACAATGGCTACTGTGAGCGGATTTGCACGGAAAGCAATGACATGCGGGGTGCCTGCCGCCGCGAGGTCGAGCGCGACGGTGCCGGACACAGCGATCGCTGCATCGGCTGCTGCCATGGCAGCACGGCGTTCGTCGCCATCGCCTTCCATGACGACAACCGGAACCTTCCAGTCCAGCGTTTGCTGTTTCACCGTTTCGGCGACATTTGCCACGGTCGGTATCACGACGGCGAGACCGTCGTGGCGCAAGGCAAGGTTTTCGACGACGTCCCTGAAGAGCGGAAGGTGTCGGCGCACTTCACTTTTGCGGCTGCCCGGCAGAACCGCGAGCAAGGGCCCTGTTCTGTCTGCGAGTGATCGTTTGCGCCATGTGTCGGTCTGGGCCGGATCGATCTTGTGTTCTGCAATGGGGTGGCCGACAAACACGGCGTCCTGCCCGACTGCATCCCAGAAGGGTTTTTCAAACGGAAAGAGCAGCAGCACACGATCGACAACCGTTGCGACCTTGGCCGCACGCCAGGGTTTCCAAGCCCATACGGTGGGGCCGACATAGTGAATGACCGGAAAACTCGCCGGATGCAGGCCTCTGGTGATCCGGTACGAAAAGTCCTGGGCGTCGATGGTCACGACAGCATCGGGCTCCATCGTCTGGATCGCAGTGATGGTTTCCCGTATCCGGCGCAGCACTTTGGCCAGGCGCGGCAAAACCTCGACAAGGCCCATGATGGCAAGGTCGGACATCGGAAACAGGGACTTCAGGCCACGGGCTTCCATCTCTGGTCCACCAATTCCGGCAAAGCGAATGTCGCCACCGGTTTCCTGGCTCAGGGCATCCATCAGTGAGGCGCCGAGTGCGTCACCGGAGGGCTCGCCGGCCACGAGGAAAATCAGTGGCGACGCCATGGCTCTTAACCGCCCGCCGTCGACCAGCCTTCAAGAAAGAGGCCAGCGCTGTCAGCTTGATCGATCACCTTGTCACGTTCGACAATCAGACACATACCAGCCTCCACGGCGATCCCGGCAAAACCACCCTGTGCACAGGTGGCAATTGTTCCAGGCCCTATGGTGGGCAGGTCAATACGGTGCTCCTGCCCCGGCTTCGACATTTTGATCAGGACAGGCCCCGGCCCCTCGAAGCGCAGGTCAGCCGTGCGTGTTATCAGGCCGTCGGTGCCCTCAAGCGCCTCGATCCCCAGAACCACGCCGTTCTGAACCACGACCGCCTGCCCGACATCGGCCCGGCCCAACGCAAGCAGGACTTCTACACCTCGCTCAATATCGGCGAGAACCCGTTCATCCGGGCGAGCTTTGGCGAGGCGACCAATTCCAGCCAGAAGCCCGCCGGCGATATCCTGGGCAGCGATTACCTTGAAACCCTCTTCTTCCTCCAGCGCAGCGACGATCGCGCCCAAAAGGCCGTCATCGCCGCCTTTGAACACGCCCTTTGCGAGGAAACGGACGGCCCTGGCATCGGGCATCAACGACGTCAGCGAGGGACGTCGCACCGGGCCGGCAAGGACGACTTCTTCGACACCTTCCTCGCGGAGCTTCTCGATTGCGCTGCTGGCAGCGCCCATGCGGATCCAGGCATGGGTAAATTCCTTTACGACTGCGGGGTCTGCCTGGCCCTCGACCGCAAGAACAAAGACCTCACGGCCCTGCTCCTGGGCACATTGCGCGAGATATCCCGGCAATACGCCGCCGCCGGCGACAATGCCGAGCTTAGGCAGCATGCCCGTCTTTGGGCTGGCAGACGCCACGAGAACTTTCGGCCTGCATGAATCTCAGAATCACCTCGACGGGAGGACAAACGCCAAACACGTCATCAACGTCGGTCATGCGCTCGCTCATCGTGCCTTCATCGGCAAACAGCAGCCGGTAGGCATTACGCAAGGTATGGATGTCATCGCGATCAAAACCGTGTCGTTTCAAGCCGACCAGATTCAAGCCCTGCAGGTAGGCGCGGTCACCGGTGACAGAACCGAACGGAATGACATCCTGCTCCACGCCCGACAAACCGCCGACAATGGCGTGGCGCCCGATCCTGACGTACTGGTGAATTGCAGCAAGCCCGCCGATGATTGCGTATTCCTCAACAATGACGTGACCGGCCAGTCCCGCATTGTTGGCCATGATCACGGACTTGCCGACCTGGCAATCGTGGGCGACATGGGTGCCTACCATGAAGAGGCAGTCGTCTCCGACACTGGTCAACAAACCACCGCCTTCTGTGCCTGGGTTCATCGTGACGTGTTCGCGGATCGTACAGTTCTTGCCGATGACGAGTTTCGATCGTTCGCCGGAATACTTGAGGTCCTGGGGCTCGAGCCCGAGCGAGGCGAACGGAAACACCCTGCAGCCATCTCCCAGCGTCGTGTCGCCACCAATCACGACATGCGACATCAACTCCACGCCAGCACCCAATGTCACTTCGGCGCCCACAATGCTGTATGGCCCGATCGAGACGTCATCGGCGATCGATGCCGAGGCATCAACAATTGCGGTTGGATGAATGTCTGACATTTAAAGAGTTCAGTGATCCATGATCATGGCGGAATAGTTGGCATCTGCGACGGTCTTGCCATCGACCTTGACGACCGAACGGAATTTCCAGACTGCGCTGCGCCTCTGTTCTTTCTCGACATGAACCATCATGACGTCGCCAGGCGTGACAGGCTTGCGGAACCTCGCGCGGTCGATGCCCATGAAATATACCAGCTTGCCTTCGAATTCCTTGCCTAGGGTCTCAACGACAAGAACCGCGGATGTCTGGGCCATCGCCTCGATGATCAGGACACCAGGCATGATCGGATGATTGGGAAAATGTCCCTGGAACTGCGGTTCGTTGATCGAGACGTTCTTGACCCCGGTCGCGCTTTCGCCGACGACGAGATCAATCACCCTGTCGATCATCAACATGGGATAGCGATGTGGAATCAATTCCATCACGCGCTCGATATTGACCACGTCGACTGTTCGCTCAGCCTGTTCCTCAGCCTTCGTTACAACTTCTTCATTCATGTTCGTTTGCTCTGCTTCAACAGCCGACGGATTGCTGCTTGCTGTCGCCAGAAATCCTTGATCGGGATTGCTGGTTGACCAAGGTATGTGCCGCCGGCTTCAAGGTCGGTTGCTGCACCCGAGAGTGCTCCAATCTTCGCGCCCGTGCCGATCTTGATATGATTGGCAACCCCCGACTTGCCGCCAATCATTGCATAATCGCCAACCTGCGAGCTGCCTGCCAGTCCTACCTGACCAGCAAGGATAGCCCCACGGCCGACCTTCACGTTATGGGCGATCTGTACCTGGTTATCAATCATCGCCCCATCGCTGATTTCGGTATCGCCGGCGGTTCCGCGGTCGACCGTGGTGTTGGCTCCGATCTCGACATCGTTGCCAATCAGAACGCGCCCTGTGTGAGGAATACGCACCGCACCCTTCGGGCCAACGGCAAAACCGAAACCCTGGGTTCCGACACGAACGCCTGTGTCGATCCAGACACGGTCGCCAATCAGGCAGTACATCAAGGTTGCGCCGGCTCCGACGTGGCAATCGTCGCCCAGGCGGATGTTCTCGTAAAGCACCGCTCCGGCTGCGACATGGCAGCGTTTTCCCAATTGGACGCCAGCGGAAATGACAACGCCATGTTCAATGCGGGCACCCTCTCCGATTACGGCGGAAGGGTCGATATGGGCTGTGTCGGATACGCCCGGCTCGGGAGCCGATGACGGATAGAACATACGGGTCGCAAGCGCGAGTGCCAGATACGGCTGATCGCAAACCAGCGGCGTCATGCTTGCCGGCGCGCGGTCCGCCAGGCCCGGTTCTACGAAACAGGCCCCGGCCCGGCTGACCTCGAAGGCTTCAAGATACTTCTTGTTGTCGAGAAAACTGATGTCGTCCGGGCCGGCAGTTTCCAGGGGCGCGACATCGACAAAGGAACGTGCAGTGTCAGCGCCTTCGATTGGTGCGGCACCGGTACCTTCGGCAATGGTCGCCAGGTCGAAGGGACCAGCACGGGTAAAGAATTGGACATCTGTCACGATCCTGGGCTCCCTAAGGCAAATCTAGGGTGAGTGAGGGCAAAACCTGGTTGAGCTCACCCAGGATTTCATCAGTCAGGTCAAGCTCCCGATTGGCGACCAGGTAACCCGAGCGCGGCAACACGACATCAATGCCGCGTTGTTCGACAAGGTTCTGGAGGATGGCGATGACATTCTCGCGCACGGTGGCGATCGCCTCGGCATAGGCCTGCTCCATGCCTTGCTGGCGTTCCCGGACCTCACGCTGGAGTGCGATGACTTCCTCTTCGAACTTTCGGCGTTCTTCGGCCAGAACCTCGGCGGCAAGGATCGCGGATTGATCGACCAACTGTCGCTCGCGGTCGCGCAGCGCGGTCTCCTTCTGGGAGATATCGTTGCCGAATGCTGATCTGGCCTGCTGTAGCTGACTTTCGATGGACTGGCCTGCGAGGGATTCCTGAAGCAGCCGCTGCACATCCACGACAGCAATGGTTGTGCCTTCCTGCGCATGAACGTCGCGTGCCAACGGCAATGAGCAGAGCAATGCGACGACGGCAAGCAGCGCAAGGCACGGGGATGAAAGTTTCATCAGAATGCGGTTCCAAAGCTGAACCGGAAGAGCTCGGTCTTATCGAAGTCCTCTTCCAGGATTGCGCGGGCGACATCCAGCTGGATCGGGCCAAGGGGTGAGTTATAGGAGAGGCCGACGCCGACAGAGGCACGCACAGAGTTCACATCGGCGATGCTGGGACCCGTACTGTCGAGATCGAACAGGCTGCCAAAGTCGGTGAACACCCGGCCGAGCAAGCCAAGCTCACGCGGCAAGCCCAACGGCACGGTCAGTTCGGCCGTGCTGGTCCAGAAGACATTACCGCCCAGAGCGTCATCGGTTGACAGATCACGCGGCCCCACGCCTGCCGGTTCGAAGCCGCGCAGACTTCCACCGCCAAGGAAGAAACGGTCGGCAATGCTGACATCCTCGCCGAAAATACCCTGGATGACACCACCTTCAGCACGCAGGTTTCCGGTCCAATCGATAGCGAACGGATAGAAGTAGGACGCACCCATACGGTTGCGAATGTATTTTTCCGTGCCGCCGAATCCGGCGATATCCGTGCTCTGCTGCAGCAGATATCCGCTGGTTGGGTTCAAGGCGTCGTCGCGACGATCATAGTCGAGCTGTTCACCAAGGGACGATGTGACCGAGGTGCCTTCCTGCTCAAGCACAAAGATCGATGCTCCGGCCCCGATGTCTTCAATCGTTACCGATTGGAGCGTGTAGAAGACGGTTTGACGCAGGTGTTCGGTGATCGCATAGGACATGCGCAGGACGCCGCCGATGTTTTCCTGTTCGAATGACGACTCATCCTGCAGATCAAGTCGGCGACGGAAAAGGTCGAATCCGACCGCGAGATCACGATTGAGGAAATAGGGCTCCGTGAAGCTGAGGTCGATGTTCTGGCGACGTCCTGACAATGCCAGATCCAGAGAGAGTCGCTGACCGTTACCCAGCAGGTTGCGCTCCCGGATCGAGATATTGAAAAGAACACTGTCGAACGTCGAGAAACCTGCACCGATGGAGAGCTCACCTGTCGACTTCTCTTCAACTTCCACAGCAATAATCGTGGTGTCGGGCTGTGATCCGGGGCTGCGTGAGATCGTGATATTGTTGAAGAAGTCGAGTGCGCGGATGCGTTGCTCGGAACGCTGCAAACGAGCGAGATTGAAGGCGTCCCCCTCGGCCAGCTTGAATTCGCGACGTATGACCTCATCGGCCGTGCGAATGTTTCCAAAGACATCAATTCGCTCGATGTAGAGCGGGTCGGCCCGGGATATCTGGTAGTCGAGGTCTATCTTCAGGGTCTCCCGGTCGCGTTCCGCACGAGGCCTGACATTCACGAATGCAAAGCCCTGGTCGCCAAGGGCAAGGGTGACTTCCTGCGTGACCTCTTCGACTTCTTCGGCGTCGTACCAATCGCCTGGATCGGTATAGATCATGTCTTCGACCATGGCGGGATCAACGCCGACCAGTGTGCTGGAGACGATAACCTCGCCGAACTCGTAACGCGGCCCTTCTTCGATCGTAAATGTGATGAAGAATTCGCGCCGGTCCGCGGTCAGGTCGGCCACGACGGAGATCACACGGAAGTCGGCATAACCCTCAGAGAGATAGAATCGGCGTAGCAGTTCCTGATCGAATGCAAGGCGATCGGGGTCGTAGGTGTCGTCCTGCGAAAGAAAACGGAACCACGCGGTCTCCTTGCTCATGATACGTTGGCGCAGGCTTCCGTCGGAGAACTCCGCGTTACCGATGAAGTTGATTTCACGCACGACCGTGGCATCGCCTTCGTCGATTTCGAAAACAAGATCGATACGGTTCTGCTCCTGCAGGATGACCTTGGGCTCGACCGTCGCGTTGAAACGTCCGTCACGCCTGTAGAGTTCGAGAACGCGCGCGACGTCGCTCTGCACCTTGGTGCGTGTGTAAACC
This sequence comes from Rhodospirillaceae bacterium, assembly GCA_018700655.1. GTDB lineage: Bacteria > Pseudomonadota > Alphaproteobacteria > SP197 > SP197 > SP197. Next base: position 6,795 of record JABIUG010000267.1, read on the forward strand.
GTTCGGGGGCGAAGCTGGACTTCGGCTTCCAGCTCTTCGGAATCGAGTGACTGGTTTCCCTCGAAAGCGATGCGGTTGATGATCGGGTTTTCGACGACCTGCACGACCAGTGCGGTACCTTCACGCCGGATCGTCACATCGGCAAACAGCCCGGTCGCAAAGAGGCTCTTGAGAGAGTCATCTATTTCACGGATTTCAAAGGGATCGCCGACACGAATGGTCATGTAGCTGGCGATGGTCTCTGGTTCGATACGCTGATTACCGCTGACGATCACCTGATCGATGACCGACTGCGCACGGCCGTCCACGGCGCCAAAGGCCAGGGGCAGTGTGAGGCCCAGTGTGAGGCCCAGCGCGAGGCCCGCGCGTTTAAAACCGTTCATGGAAATCCGCCAACCCAGGAACATTCAGGATACCAGACCCGTCAGGAAGTCGACCACGCCAAAACGCGAAAGATCGTTGAAGGTAACAAACAAAAACAAAGCACCGACGAGCCCCAATCCCACGAAGAAACCGTACTCTTGCGCACGATCACTCAGCGGACGTCCGCGAGCTGCCTCAATGACATAGAACACGAGGTGCCCGCCGTCGAGCATCGGGATAGGAAAGAGGTTAATCAAACCAAGATTGACCGATAAAATAGCCATGAACATCACAAGGTTAGCAATACCGTGTTCGGCGACGCTACCCGACATCTGGGCAATGCCCAGAGGTCCGGCCAGGTCCCGGCTGCTTTGCGCGCCACTGAAGATCTTGCCCAGAAAGTCGAAGATCCGGGCGGACCAGATATAGGTCTCTTCGACGCCGGCTAAGACTGCCTCTCCCAGCGGTACACGCTCGAAAACAACCTTTTCGGTCTGGATGCCAAGCAGGCCGGTTTCCCGCAAGTTGCCGAAACCATCATCGACCATCACGGCATCGGGTGTCACGACCAGTTCGATATGCTCGCCTTCACGCACGACCTCGAAGGTCATGGGAATACCGGGGCTGGTGCTGACCGCAAACTGCAACTCGTCAAAACGTTCGATCGAAGCGCCATCGACCGCAACGATGAGGTCTCCGGCCTGGATACCGCCGCGCTCCGCCGCGCTGTCCTCGAAGACACTGGTCGCTTCGGGCAGGGTCAGGCTCTGACCGACCAGTGCAAAAACACCGGTAAAGAGAACGATCGCGAGGATGAAGTTCGCCACAGGGCCGGCAAGGACGATGGCAAAGCGCTGCCAGACCCGCTTCTCGGGAAAAGCGCCGGCACGTTGTTCGGGTGTCCATTGCGCGGCGGCCTTGTCGGCATCCGGGCCAGTATCACTCTGGCCAAACATCTTCACGTAACCACCAAGGGGCAGCAATGCGACTTTCCAGCGCGTGCCGGAACGGTCGGTCCAGCCAAACAACTCCCGCCCGAACCCGATCGAAAAGACTTCGACATGGACGCCATTGCGTTTGGCGACCCAGTAGTGGCCGAGTTCGTGGAAGAACACGATCACCGTGATCACCACCAGGAACGGCCAAACGGCGTTGATAAAATCCAGTATGCCTGCTGCCAAATCCATTAGGTCTCGTGCGCCTTGTTGTTCATGCGTTTATCGCGCTCTTGCTGTCATTGCGGCATTTGCCCGGCGTCGTGTTTCCTGATCGGCTGCCCCGATATCCTCGAGGCAATTCATCGCGCCCGAACCCATGGCATCAAGGGTATCCTCGACCACCGCGACAATATCAAGGAAGCCGATCGCACCGTCCAGAAAGCCCTGCACGGCGATTTCGTTGGCAGCGTTCAGGACAATCGGCGCCTGACCACCAGCCATCAATGCCGAACGCGCTAGTGAAAGACATGGAAACCGTTCTAAATCAGGAGCATAGAACGATAAACTACCGATTTCGATGAGGTCGAGACGCGGCGATGGTCCGACCATTCTTCCAGGCCAGGCCAGGGTGTAGGCAATCGGCGTGCGCATATCGGGCGAACCCATCTGGGCCAGCACCGAACCATCGACATAGGCGACCATGCTGTGAATGATCGATTGCGGGTGCACCAG
>JABIUG010000268.1 GCA_018700655.1 Rhodospirillaceae bacterium
CGGGCGCGTCGGGATTGACGTTTTAGCAGGGCCCACGGAGTTGGCCATCATTGCCGATGCCAGCGTTGATCCCATGACCATCGCCGTCGATCTCGTGAGCCAGGCCGAACACGGCCCGACCTCGCCGGTCTGGCTGATGACGACGGATCGGCAACTTGGAGAAACCGTCGCCCGCATCCTTCCCCTGGTTGCCGACGATATGCCCGATCCCGCGCTGATCCACAGCGCATGGGGTGATCACGGCGAGATCGTGTTGTGCGAGGATCGCGAGGAAATCTGCCGTGTCGCCGATGCCTATGCCGCCGAGCATCTTCAGGTCCTTGCAGATGATCTCGAATGGTGGCGCGCCAATCTGAAGAACTATGGCTCGTTGTTCCTGGGTGAGGGCGCGACCGTGACCCATGGCGACAAGTGCTCGGGCACCAACCACATCCTGCCGACGCGGCAAGCCGCGCGCTACAGTGGCGGGCTCAATGTGCAGAAGTTCCTGAAGGTGCTGACCTACCAGGAGATCGACGAGGCCGCGAGCGTGACCTTCAGCGGTGTTGGCTCGCGCATCTCGCGGATCGAGGGCATGGAAGGCCATGCCCGGGCCTGTGACTGGCGGCTCGCCAAATACGACGGCAACACCGATTTCGATTTCGAGGTCTACCGGCAGAGGCGCTACGAGTGACGCGCAAGTTCACCAAACCGTTCACCCAGCAGGAGCCGCTGCCCGAAGCTGCGATCGAACGTGCGGTCGAGATCATGCGGACGGGCCGGCTTCATCGCTACAATGTGGTTGATGGCGAGGAAGCCGAGGCCTCTGTGCTTGAGCGGGAGTTCGCCGCCTGGCAAGGCAGCCGCTATTGCCTGGCCTGCAGTTCGGGTGGTGCGGCGATCCAGATTGCGTTACGTGCAGCCGGCGTGAAACCCGGCGACAGGGTGCTGGCCAATGCCTACACGCTGGCTCCGGTTCCAGGCGCCATGTTTGCCGTCGGCGCAGAGCCTGTGCTGATCGAGATCGACAACGACTGGCACACCGACCTGGGTGATCTCGCGGCCAAGGCCGCGGCAAGCGGCGCCAGGTTTCTGCTGCTCTCGCACATGCGCGGCCACATCGCCGATATGGACGCGATCACAACACTTTGCGAACGTTTCGGCCTCACCATGATCGAGGACTGCGCCCACACCATGGGTGCACGATGGAAAGGCATTCGTTCGGGCAACCACGGGCGGGTGGCTTGCTTCAGCGCGCAAACCTACAAACACGTCAACGCGGGCGAAGGTGGCTTGCTTTCGACCGACGATGCCGAACTGGCCGCGCGCGCCATCGTGCATTCAGGCTCCTACATGCTCTATGGCCGCCATGGCGCCGCACCCGACGAAGAGGCCTTTCGACGCGTCCGGCTCGACAGCGCCAATCTGAGCAGCCGCATGGACAACCTGCGCGCGGCAATCCTGCGGCCTCAACTCGCGACGATCGGCGACAACATTGTGCGCTGGAACACACGCTACCAGATCCTCGAACAGGGTTTACGCAAGGCATCCGGGCTGCGTGTGCCCGAACGGCACCAACATGAAGCCTATGTCGGCAGTTCGATCCAGTTCCAGGCCGAGGCTCTCTCAGCCGACGTCTTACCCGCCTTCGTCGCTGCCTGTGGCGAGCGCGGTGTTGAAATCAAGTGGTTTGGCGATGACGAGCCCCGGGCCTTCACCAGCCGTTACGACAGCTGGCGTTACCTGGGCGACCTTCCAGACCTGCCCCGGACACGCGCCGTTCTCTCGAAAACCTGCGACTTGCGCATTCCGCTCACGTTCAGCGAAGACGATTGTAGGGATATCGCCGCAATCATCGGTGAGGTCATGGCTGGGTTCGCATAGAACGAAAGCCGCGGCCTCGCTCAGGTCTCTTCTTCGGGCACACCGTCGTTGTTGCTGTCTTCAGGGTCTTGAGGCTGGATCCGACGAATGATGATATCGCCGTTCTCGAGAACTTCCGGCAGTTCGTATTGCGGGATCGAGGCGATGATCAGCTGAAGTGTCAGCAACAGGCGACCCATTGTTTCTTCCGCCATCGCCATGGGGTCATCGGACTGCTGTGCCTGCGCGGGCGAAAACCCGAGCGGCAGGGCGACCAATGCGGCCATCAGGGTTCGTGTGACGAGGCGCATGAAGGGTCTCCCTGAATCGCGTCGTTCTCTTCGAGCGCAACATGCTCTGGCCGGTGTGAGTGAGGTTAGGCCGGGTTTGCGGCGATCCTGTGGCGCGGGTGGGCGGCGGCGCAGGCCGCGATCAGGGCGCCCGGCCACAGGCCGGTTCCGTGCAGGTCATCAGGTCCCAGCGTTGCGCGACGTCGTTCCAGAACAGGCGGTAACTTCCCTCGCTGTCGAGGCGATAGCGCAGTTCCGTGCCGTCTGTCAGGACCAGGAAATACCAATCCGAAGAGCCACCGAACACGGCAACCTGGTCGGGATCAAGCTCAAAGCGGTCCCATACTTCGTTGTCATGGCTGAGGCCGAAGGTCAGCTTCTGGGGCGCGGTGTTCTCTATGTAGATTTCATCGCTGAGCGGGGCGGCCGCAAGATCGTCCTGGGCCACCGCCTGAATGGGAAAACCCAGCAGGAAAGAGAGCACAAGCCAGAGTCTGGAATGACGCGACAACACCGGATCGGGCGATTGCAGGCCTAGTGGCCGCTTTGGGCCTGCGCCAGCTTTTCGGCGCGCTGGCCATGGTAGGCAACCATGAAGAACCAGGCGAAAACGATCAGGCCGATGCCCATGAACTGGGTCGAGGCATCCACGGCGCCGGCAGCCATCAGCAGGCCGAGCAGGCCGAGCACAAAGAAAATCAACGAGGTGACGAGCATACCCAGCATGGTCCGGTCTCCCGAGGGATTGGTGTTGGCCGGAGAATAGCCTTAACCGCGCCGGTGGCAAGCGTTGGGCGAACAATTCATGGGATCGCGCATGGCCTTTGACAGGCCCCGTGGTTAGGATGCGCCCGACAAACAGCCGTACAGACAACTCGGGAGATTGGCCGTGAAGGTTGCGTTTTTGGGACTTGGCGTCATGGGTTATCCGATGGCCGGCCATCTGGCCGCCAGCGGGCACGAGGTTACCGTTTACAACCGCAATGGTGCCAAGGCCGAACAATGGGTCGCCCAACATGGCGGCAGCCAGGCCGCGACCCCGGCCGCTGCGGCCCAAGGCCAGGAGATCGTCTTTGCCTGCGTCGGTGACGATCCCAGCGTGCGCGAGGTGATCGCCGGCGAAACCGGCGCGATCCACGGCATGGCCGCAGGCGCGATCTTCGTTGATCACACCACCGCCTCGGCTGATATCGCCCGCGAGATGGCAGAGGCCCTGGCGGCCAAGGGCGTCGGCTTCCTCGATGCACCGGTCTCTGGCGGTCAGGCCGGTGCCGAGAACGGCCAGCTCACCGTCATGGTCGGCGGCGATCAGGGCCAGGTCGATCAGGCCAAGCCGGTCATGGATTGTTACGGCAAGGCCGTCACGCTGATGGGCGACGTCGGTTCGGGCCAGCTCTGCAAGATGGCCAACCAGATCTGCATCGCCGGTCTTGTTCAGGGCCTGGCCGAAGGCATCAATTTCGCCCAGCGCGCCGGGCTCGACGGCGAGCAGGTGATCGATGTGATCTCGAAAGGGGCGGCCGGCTCCTGGCAGATGATGAACCGCGGCAGCACGATGTGCGAAGACAAGTATGATTTCGGCTTTGCTGTCGACTGGATGCGGAAGGACCTTCGCATCGCCATGACCGAAGCCAAGAACAACGGCGCCCTGCTGCCGGTCACCGCCCTGGTCGATCAGTTCTACGCCGAAGTCCAGCGCCTGGGTGGCAGCCGCTGGGATACCTCCAGCCTGATGCACCGCCTGAAACGGGCGCCCTGAGCGATTGGATTTAGCGAAAGCGAAAGAGGCCGGGCATTGCTGCCCGGCCTCTTTGCGTTCAGGTGTGTCGGTTTCCTCAGGCCCAGGAAAAGCCGGGGAAGTAGAGGTTGCCGCTTGGGGTGATCCAGGGGTCGATCGTGTTGCGGTAGAGGAACGGCGAGGGATCGTGGCCGACCCAGACATAGGCGTCGGTGTCTTCGATGATCTCCTGCATGCGCGTGTAGATCTCGGCGCGCTTGCTCTGATCGGTCTCGCGCAGGCCGGCTTCGTAGAGTTCTTCGAACTCGTCGGATGACCAGCGTTCCCAGTTCCAGACGCCGACCTGGCTCCTCACAAACCACTGGAACATGTCATAGGGATCGGGCGATCCGCCGTAGCGCATCATCCATATCTGAAGGTCTTTCCAGTCATCGCCTTCGCTTTCCAGGCCCTGTGACCAGAACGGCCCGCCCTCCAGCGGCTTGATATCGAGCACGATTCCGATTTCGGCCAGATTGGCCTGGGCGATCGTGGCTGCGGCCATGCGATCGGCCTTGTTGAGCGTCATGAACGCCAGCTCCAGCCCTTCGGCGCCTGCTTCCTGGATCAAGGCGCGGGCCTCTTCGACATCGTAGCTGTAGCCCGATGACGAACGTGCGCCGGGCAGGCCGGGCGGAACGATGCCGTGGCCCTTGGGCGTGATGCCGCTATAGGCAGCTTCCAGGATGGTATCGACATCGATTGCGCGCTGGATCGCCTTCCTGACGCGGATATCCTGCAGCTTGGGATGTTCGGTGTTCATCCCGATCCAGGCGTAACGCAGGCCGGGCAACATCAGCGGAATGCCATGGGACAGCGGAAAAAACGGCTCGATCCGGCGCATCTGCGCCTCGCTCAACAGAAACAGGTCATCCATCACCAGCACCTCCTCAAGAAGGCCAGTGAATCAATCCACCCTAACCATGGCAAGCTATTTAATA
>JABIUG010000269.1 GCA_018700655.1 Rhodospirillaceae bacterium
CCACCGCCTCACCCCCGGCCCGGCCGCTGCCATGGGGCCCGAATGCCCAGGTCTGTGCACCGGTGGCTTCCTTCACCAGCCTGGCGGCAGGCGAATGATCGCTGTGGGTATGGGTGATGAGCTGATGGGTGATTGTTTCGCCCGCCGTCGCCGCCAGGATCGCATCGACATGCCGCTCATTCGCCGGCCCGGCGTCAATCACCGCAACCTCGCCGCGGCCGATGATCCAGGTCCCCGTGCCGTGATAGGTGAAGGCAGAGGGATTGTCCGCCATCACCTGGCGCACCAGCGGCGAGACACGGATGCTCACGCCATAGGCAATGGCTTCTTCATAAACAAACGGGATCGACATGGGCTGCTCCACCGGCTGGCCCCATGATGCACGATGCTGCGGGTGAGTGAAGGGGCAGACAGACGCCAGCTGAAACATAGAGTGATTGACGGTCGTTTCGAGCACTTAGCGTACCAAACCTCCACTCTATCTAGGGCACGCAGTTAGCTACAAAAAAATCTTTCAATCGATAGAATGCTTCGGGACCACCTAATGTGCCGGTAATCGAAAACTGCTCCATCTCAGCTGGAAAGGTCAACATGAACCCCCGCGACCTCGTAGATCCGCTTGTAACGCCCATTAACTTTCCATCGAGGTTCGACGATGTCATGGGAAAAAGCATTTCTAATCTGATAAATTAACGCAATACATTGCTCTAGTTCACTATCTATCGGGTAGGGCAATCTTATCTCCAACTCTTCCCTTGTCCGATTAAATGTAATCGCTGCGGCGCCAAAAGTAATGGTGAGATTATTCTGCAAAGTAATTAGTAGGTCATCATCACAATCAAGCGCCTTTGGAACTATGAAGAACATATCATCTTTTTGCCAGGTAACTTCGGCGCGCAGCTCATCGATGTTGATCTTTCCTTCGTGACCGTAGTTGTAGAGCTTCCATGCGAAAGCCAGCCGGCCCAAAGCTGTTGGTAGATATCGCATTTTTCCCTCACAAGGCGCGTGGTTCAAAAGGCTGGGGGCAAGAGGCCGGTGCGGCATTCCTCCGCACCAGCCCCGCGGACCTGCTTTGCAGGCCACTCGTTTATCTCGCCCGACCTATTTCACCTCGGCGGCCTCGACCTCCAGGTTGATCTGGACGTCGGTGCCCAGGCTGCCGACACCGAACATCATGCCGAAATCGGTGCGGTCGACCGTGCCGCTGGCGCTGAAGCCGACCACTTCGGTGCTCTCGTCCCAGGGGAATGTGCCGACCTTGTTGAAGGTGACATCGAGCGTCACCGATTTGGTCACACCCATCATGGAGAGGTCGCTGGTGACGGCGGCGGTGTTGTCGCCGGCCAGTTCCACATGGGTGCTGTCGAAGGTGATCTCGGGGAACTCGGCGGTGTTGAAGAAATCGGGCGAGCGCAGATGTTCGTCGCGCGCGGCGTGGTTGGTGCTGACGCTGTCGGCCGGAACGACCAGCGAAATCGAGGCCGAGGCGGGATCGGCGACATCGAAACTGATGGTGCCGGATTCTTCCTCAAAGCGTCCATAAATCGTCGAGAAGCCGGCATGGTCGATCAGGAAGTTGAGCTGGCTGCGGGCCGGATCGATTGCATATTCGCCCGCCAGGGCCGGTGCCGCGACAAGGCACAGCGTCAGGGTGCTGGTGGCAAGCAATGTGGTGCGCAAGGTCATGGAAATCTCCCTTTGATGAAACGTCTAAAAGGCGTAGCCCTCGGTGGTGGGCAGGTTGAGGTAAACAGGCAGGGCTGCGATGGCCGCGGGAACCGCTGCAGCAAGGCCCAGCAACACCGGGCGCAGACCATCTGATACGAGGCTGGAACCCGTTGCCAGCCGGCGCGCCAAAGGCGCCAGAAATGGAATGAAAAGCAGGGGCAGCAGGGCCCATGCCTCAAGCCTGGGCACAAACAGCACGAACTGGGCTGTCATTCCGGTCAGCAGCGCCAGGCAAGGCACAAGCGCCGAAGCGCCGAAGCGCCAAAGGCAAAGCGGCTGCGCGGCCAGTTCCACAGCAGGAACCCGCCGGTCGCGGCCCCCAGACCGATTACGAGTTGTGCGCTTGCCGCAGCGTTGGTCAGGAAAGCGCAGACCGCCAGGGCAAAGCTCAAGACAAAAACAAGGGTCGCGGGTTCGTTGCTGCGGGCACGCTGGGCCGGCAACCGTGCGCCGGCGGCGGCACTGACAAGGGCGACCAGGGCCAGGGCGGCTCCGTCAGGCCAGGGTGATTCCAGAGCCTTGGATCCGCCGATCCAGAGCACGGCCAGCGGCCCGGCTGCGACACTGACAATCCGTCCGATCCAGGCCTGGCTGCGCATCAGATCGGCGGCAAAGCCCGCTGTGGTGGCGGCGAGAAGGATGTAGAAAAGTTTGTTGGTCGCGCCCGCCGGGGGAAAGGCGGGGAACCGAAAGATCGCCCAATAGGAGACAAGCGCACCCAGGGCGAGGCCGAACCCGGCCAGTGTGGCGCCACGGCCGGATCCACCGATCATGCGGATCAGGCCGATCGCGATCAGGGCGGTCGCCAGGGGCAGAAATCCGCTCTGCATCTGCGGGCTTGAAAGGGCAAACATCGTTGTGAATCACACGCTATCTTGTTCTGGTTTCAAGTTAGGGGCAGGCCCGGCGCATCAGAGTAAATTCTGCGTTACATCGCTCCGGTGGCCCATGAAACGGCTTTTCCTTCGATTGAGTCCTTGCACAGGCCCGAACTGATCCCTAAATTGCCGTTACCGCCGCCGATCGGGACGATACGCCTCGCATGCTTTTCCTTCGGGAAGGCGTGAGCGTCGTATCGTGTGGAGGATGCAGCCATGGCCTCAAAGGTCGTGACCGCAAACCGTCTGCTGGATGGTGCGGTGGTTTACATGGCGCCCGAGGGGCGCTGGACGGAATGCCTGGTCAAGGCGTTCGTCGGTTCGGATGAAGATTCCGGGAGCATGATGGCGATGGCCGAACGTTCGGTCGCCGACCGGCTCGTGGTCACGCCCTATCCGATCGATGTTGAAGAGGGCCCGCAAGGGCTCGTCCCCAGCCATATCAAGGAAGTCATCCGTGCGACCGGTCCCACGGTTCGCCTGGATCTGGGCAAACAGGCCGGCGACGTCTGTGGAGAGCACCATGTATCGCTATGACGAATTCGACCACACGCTGGTCAACGAACGGGTCGTGCAGTTTCGCGATCAGGTCCGCCGGCGCGTCGCCGGTGATCTGACCGAGGACGAGTTCAAGCCGCTGCGGCTGATGAACGGCCTCTATCTGCAGCTTCATGCCTATATGCTGCGCGTCGCCATTCCCTATGGCGTGCTTTCGGCCGATCAGATGCGCCGGCTGGCCCATGTCGCGCGGGTCTATGACAAGGGCTATGGCCACTTCACGACGCGCCAGAATATTCAGTACAACTGGCCGCTGCTCGAAGAGGTGCCCGACATTCTCGATGAGCTGGCCCAGGTCGAGATGCATGCCATCCAGACCAGCGGCAACTGCATCCGCAATGTCACGGCAGACCAGTTCGCCGGTGTCGCGGCTGACGAGATCGACGATCCCCGCGTCTATGCCGAGATCATCCGCCAGTGGTCGACCCTGCATCCGGAATTTTCGTTCCTGCCGCGCAAGTTCAAGATTGCGATCACCGGCGCGCCCAACGACCGGGCCGCAGTGAAGGTGCATGACATCGGCCTGCGCATGGTCCGCAACGAAGCGGGCGAGCCCGGTTTCGAGGTCATCGTGGGCGGTGGCCAGGGCCGCACGCCGATGATCGGCCATGTCGTGCGTGGTTTCCTGCCGGTGCCGCACTTGCTGACTTATCTCGAAGCGGTTCTGCGGGTCTACAACCTGCTTGGTCGGCGCGACAATCTTTACAAGGCGCGCATCAAGATCCTGGTCCACCAGACCGGCGTGGAGGAATTCACCTGTCTGGTCGAGGAGGAATTCGAACTGATGGCGCGCGAAACGCCCCAGGTTCTGCCCGGCGGCGAACTTGCCCGCATCCGGGCCTACTTTCAGCCACCGGCCTACCGTGCGTTGAGTCCGGTATCGGACGTGCTGGCAACAGCACTTGGCCGGGACGACGGCTTTGCCCGCTGGCACCAGACCTCGGTCGCGGCGCACAAGCAGCCGGGTTACGCCATTGTCACGATCTCGCTCAAGCCGATCGGCGGCGTGCCGGGCGATGCCACGGCCGACGAAATGGGCGTGGTCGCCGATCTGGCCGAGCGCTACAGCTTCAGCGAAATCCGGGTCAGCCATGAACAGAACCTGGTCCTGCCCGATGTGGCGCTCGATGATCTGCCCCAGGTCTGGCGTGAACTGGAGGCAGCCGGTCTGGCAACGCCCAATGTCGGGCTCGTCACCGATATCATCGCCTGCCCGGGGCTCGATTACTGCAATCTGGCCAACGCCCGCTCAATCCCGATTGCCCAGGAGATCAGCCATCGGTTTGCCGATCTCGACCGCCAGCATGACATCGGTGAACTCAAGCTCAAGATCTCGGGCTGTATCAACGCCTGTGGCCATCACCATGTCGGCCATATCGGGATCCTGGGCGTCGACAAGAAAGGCGTCGAGCACTACCAGGTCACACTGGGTGGTGATGCGTCCGAGACCGCAGCAGTCGGCGACATTGTCGGCCCTGCGTTTTCCGGTGATGCCGTCAGCGATGCGGTTGAAACCGTGATCGGCGTTTATCTGGGGCAACGGCAGGCCAGCGAAAGGTTCGTCGATACCTATCGCCGGATCGGGCTCAAGCCCTTCAAGGAGAAACTCTATGGCGCTCGTTAAGGGTGGCGTTCTGGTCGACGACGACTGGACCGCCGTAGATGATGAAACCGCCTTGCCCGACGGGCCGGTGATCCTGTAGCTGAAACGCTGGCTGGATTTGCGCGATACGCTGGTTGGACGCAACGGCGCTCTGGGCGTTTACCTGGCCGCCGATGAAACACCCGACGTGCTGGCGCCCGATCTTTCGCGCCTGGCGCTGATTTGTCTGGAGTTTCCCAAGTTCACCGACGGCCGGGCCTATTCACACGCGCGCAAACTGCGCGAACGCCATGGATTCACGGGCGAGCTGCGCGCAACCGGCAATGTCCTGCGTGACCAGTTCCAGTTCATGCATCGTTGCGGTTTTGACGCCTATGACGTCGATGCCTCGTCGGACCCCTCGGCCTGGCTGCGTGCCGTCGCGGAAATCTCGGTTGCCTACCAGGCAGCGGGTGATCGCCGGGCAACCATTCAGGACCAGCGATCGGTCTGAGCGGTCTTTGACGCGCCGGCTGCATGAGCCGGGCGTTGACAAGGCCGTGCGAACGTCGCACCACGCGTGGCGCAACCTTTTTGCGTGAATCCGATCTGGTTCATAGAGTGAAGAGCAACTTCACGCATTAAGCCTGTATCGCAAGCGATGCAGACTTAACGCGATCTGCTCTGACCGGTGCGAGGTGACAGGTGCGCGTCTTTATTCTGCAGAATGGCCTGACGACCAAGGCCACCCATTTTTATAACGAGTCCCGGACCTGGCTTGATTGCTGCGCCAGGGAAGGCATTCCATGCCGAATTCTTGCGCACAGAACCGCGTCGCAGGAGGTGATCGACGATCTCGACGCCACGGCCTGTTTCCCGGCTGCGCCCGACGCCACCTTTTACGTCGATACCAAGGGCACGAAGGGGCGTCCCCAGGCGCCGCTGGAGACTGCTTTCGCCGAGACCTGTCACCGTGCAATGGGCGCGGAGATGCGCCCGGGGGACATCGTGATTGTGCCTTATGCACGGGCCCCGGAAATTGGTGGCCTGGCGCGTTGGCTTGATCGCCTGGAGCCGCAACACCGCCCGTTCGTGGTGGCAACCATGCATCGTCCCGAGGAAGAGTGGGAGGTCGATGAAAGCCGGACAAAAGTGCACGGCAATCGTGACGAAATCAGCGAAGCCGCGCAACGTATGGTCTCGCTGGCGACCAATGGCTGGCTGCTGTTGGCAACCAACGAACCTCTGGCCGAAATCATGAGTACGGCGCTCAAGCTCAAAGTATCGGTCACAGCTCCGTTTTTCAGCTATGCGCTTCAGGAACGATGGCTTGGTGAACATGGCGAGGCGACATGGCCGACCTTCAAGGATCAGACCTTCGACATCGGGATGCTGGGTCAGTTCCGGGCGGAAAAAGGCGGCACTGTTGCCATCGAAGGCCTTGCCCTGGCACTCCAGGCACGCCCCGGCCTTGAGGTGCTCTACCATGTCCGCGACCAGGATACCGGCCGGCTGTTGAACGCGCAGATGTCGCGGGTCAAAGGCACGGGCCGGGTCAATCTTCTGGTCGGCGAAACCAGCACCGAAGAGTTCCAGATGGCGGTCGGCGCCTGTCGCCTGGTGCTGCTGCCCTACAACCCGGCCCGTTATCGGGCACGCATCTCGGGACCGTTGGTCGAAGCCGCCGCATGGGGGCGCCCGGTGGTGGTGCCGGATGACACCTGGATGGCCGATATGGTGAAGGCGGGCAATGTCGCCGGGCGTGTCTTTGAGGCCTTTGACCCAGATAACATTGCTGCTGCGATCATTGTGGCTCTGGACGCCCGCGAGCAGCTCGACACAAGAGCGCAGTCGCTTGCTCCGGCGTGGCGGCAGGAACGATCAATCGAGCGTGCCCTAGATCTGATTCTCGACCACGTGCGCGGCTTCAGAAATGCGGCCTGAACCATGATCGTTCACGAAGTGTTAAGGTTGACGCGATAGGACGCTTCGGGTTGAACCTGAACCGGTCGGGCAGCTGACGGGGGTGCATGTGACCACGGATCGAATTGCGGTCTTGATTCCCTGCTACAACGAGGCCGTCGCCATTGGTGACGTCGTCGATGGGTTTCGTGCGGCCTTGCCTGATGCTGCGGTCCACGTCTACGACAACAATTCGACCGATGAGACGGCCCGTATTGCACGAGAGCACGGAGCGCAGATCCATCACGAAACCAGGCAGGGCAAGGGCAACGTCGTGCGCCGTATGTTCGCTGACATCGATGCCGACCTCTATGTCCTTGTCGATGGCGATGGAACCTACGATGCCGACAGTGCGCCGCGCCTGGTTGCACACTTGCTCGAGCATCGCCTCGACATGGTCATCGGAAGCCGCGTTGCCGGACAGGGCGAGGCTTATCGTCGTGGGCACGTCATGGGCAACCGAATGCTGACCGGTCTGGTCGCGCGTCTCTTCGGCCACCGGCTACAGGACATGCTTTCGGGCTACCGCGTTTTTTCAAGGCGTTTCGTGAAGACCTTCCCGGCTCTGGCGCGCGGCTTTGAGACCGAAACGGAACTCACGGTTCATGCCCTTACCCTGCGGATGCCCTTTGCCGAAATCGAGACGCCCTATGGCGAAAGGCCGGAAGGTTCGAGCAGCAAGCTCAACACGTGGCGTGATGGCTTCCATATTCTGTTTGCGATCTTCACTCTGGTGAAGGAAGAGCGTCCGTTGCCGTTTTTTTCCGTTCTGGGTACGGCTTTCTGTGTCCTCTCGTTGATCCTTGGATACCCGATTGTCGTGGAGTGGCTCGACACCGGGCTGGTCCCGCGCGTGCCGACCGCAATTCTGGCAACTGGTCTGATGGTGCTCGGATTTCTTGGCTGGGCCTGTGGTCTGATTCTCGACACCGTGACCCACGGTCGAACAGAAACCAAACGCATGGCCTATCTGGCGCAGCGGGCGCCGGGGCCCTGTTGGTGAACGAGTCTGCATCGGTGCGCAGCCCGCACGAGACCCGGCCCGAGCGTCAGTTCGCCATGTTCTGTCTCGTCGGTGGTATCGGCTTTGTGGTTGATGCCGGTCTGCTCTGGCTGCTTTTGAATGTCACCGATCTGGGCCCGTTGATCGCCCGCTTGTTGTCCTATCTGGCGGCTGTGACGACGACCTGGCTGTTGCATCGCCGTCTGACCTTCCCGGTAGCGGGCTGCGAGCGCAAGGCGCGACAATGGGTTTTGTTCGTTGTCGTGAATGGCGCCGGCGCAGCCCTCAACTACGGTGTTTATGCGCTTCTGGTGTTGTTTGTCGGCGTTTTTGCCGAGCATCCCGTCGCGGCCGTTGCTGTTGGTTCGGCGGTGGCGCTGCTTGTCAATTTCTGGGCCAACAGGACCTGGGTTTTCCGTGTCGCGACTCCCTGAACCGTTTCTGGCGGCTTTGCTCGTCGCAATCATGCACGCCCTGGTTCTTGTCCTGGGTGAACCGGCGGCGCTCGAAGGGCGTCTGCCCGATTCTGATTGTTATGCCCGTTTGATGCGGATCGAGGCGCTGCTCCTGGGTGGCGGCTGGTATGACGGCTTGTTGCCGTTGCTCAATGCACCTGATGGCCTTGTCATGCACTGGACCAGACCGTTCGATCTGGTCGTGATCCTTGTTGCCCTGCCGTTGATGGTCTTCCTGCCGCTGGGCGATGCTCTGTTGTGGGCAGGGGTGTTCGTCAGTCCGCTGCTCCACATGATGACCGCCGCGCTGCTCGCCTGGGGCGCCAGACCGCTGCTTGGTCGCGGGGCGACCCTGCTCGCCGTCGCCATGTTTGTCATGCAGCCGTCGCTTTATGGTGTCTTTCAGGCAGGCCGAGCCGATCACCACAGTCTGCACCTCCTGTTGGCGATGGCGGTTCTTGCGCTGTTGTTGCGTTGGACTTTGGGGCAGCAGCGTTGCCGGTGGTTGCCGGCGGCTGCGGGTGCCTGTGCCGCGCTTGGTTTGTGGGTTGGTTCCGAGGCCCTGTTGACGATTGCCGTCGGCGGCCTGGCTCTGGGTGCGGCCTGGCTTGCCGGACGCAATGATGGTGCGCGCGCCCTGTGGCAATTTGCGCTGACCCTTGCGCTGGGGATAGTGCTTGCCGTGGCGATCGAGCGACCGCCGTCCGGCTGGGTCGTTGCCGAACTTGACCGTATCTCTTCCATTCAAGTTCTTCTGGGTGCCACGCTTGCCGGTGCTGCCGGGGTCGTGTTCTGGTTCCAGGGGCGTCGGTCACACGCTGCTCTGGTGCAGCGTCTTGCTGTTGCTTGCCTGGCCGCGCTGATCCCTGCACTTGCCATGGGCCTTCTGGCGCCTGAGTTTTTTGCTGGCCCCTATGGCGCGGTCGACGAGGCCGTCCGTGAGGTTTTCCTGATCAATGTCCAGGAGGCCGAACCGCTGTTCGACCGCGGCCGAACGACGATGGCTAATGTCCTGTTTAATACAGGCCCGCTCATACTGGCCATGCCGTTTGCCGTGATTGCTGTTTTGCGCAGGCCTCGCCAACGAGCCGCCTGGCTCCTTCTGGTTGTCGCCATGGCTGTCTTTCTGGTTGCCAGCCTTCAGCAGATTCGCGTTCTGCCCTACCTGCAGATGGCCCTTGTCGTGCCATGGTCGGGCGCGGTGATTGCGCTGACCGGGATGGTGTTTCGTGCCCTGCCACGCCCCTGGCGTGGCGTTGCCGCCGCGTTCGTTCTGCTCGTGACGCTGTTCGGCCATATCTTTGCTGGCGCCTTGTTGTTGGGCCGCGATGGTCTTGATGCTGTCGCGGCATGGCGCGACAACTGCGACTGGACCAGCCTGGGCCGCGACCTTCGCCTGCTCGCGCCTGATGATGTTGGGGGCACCATTGCGACCATGGTGTTCCCTGGCCCGGAACTAGCCTGGCGTAGTGGTCTGGGTGTGGTGTCGGCGCCTTATCATCGCAACGCAGAGGGCATCATCGATGTTCATCGGCTGTTTCTTGCCGACGAGGCTTTGGCCCGGTCGATCGCTGCGGATCGTGAAGTTGCTCTCATCGTAATGTGCCGGGCGGCGCCGGGTCGGGGCGGCCATGCCTGGTATGTCGAGCGTGCCCAACCCGAGGGCCTCTATGCGCGTCTGGCTGCAGGGGATCTGCCGGCCTGGATCGGACATTTCGAGGACGATCGGTTCACTGCCGAGGGCTTTGAGATCTTCCGGGTGGGTGTACCGAACTGAGAAAGGCCGGGCGGTTCGTCGTGACTGCGGTTGAACTCGCCCTGGTCGCGCCGGTGAAATCGTCCTGGTTCGAATCGCATACCAACAAACGATCATCACACCGTATCTCGACAAAGGAACTCAGCAATTTGAGAATCGGCGGCTAGGGCAACCAGTATTTTGGGCTGCCTTTCGATTGCGCATGTGCTCGTAACCTATGCTCCAGCGTGCTTCGAGATTTTTCGGAGCCCACCGCAGCGACCCTTCCGATTTTTGCAGGCGTGGCGTTCAGGAGCGTGTTTACTCCGGGCTGGCGCCTGCCAGTTGCTCGGCAAGTTTCAGGACCTGCTGCTGCTCGAAAGCTGACAAACGACCATAGGAATCGACATCGATTCCGGCACGGCGCAGAACATCGGCCATATCCGAATTGAGATCGCCAACTGGAGCCTCGGTCGGCGCGGCTTCCGGTGATGGTGATTCAGCAATGCCGGCGGGATCTGGATCTGGAGCGGGATTTGAAGGGGGCGGTGCTGCCTCTGGCGTGTTTGGTGATACCGCATCGCCGCCGTCAAAAGCAAAGCGCGGCGCCGTTTCCATGATGTCGTCGGAGTTGAGGCCCTCGCTGGGAAAGTTCACCGTTTCAACCAGGAGTTTGGGCCGCAGATCGATTCCCTCGAACACCAGGGATGCCGATTCCGCTTTTGCGATAGCTTTCTTGCCGACGATTCGGCAGGTCGGCCAGTCGGTGTTCTGCAGACACAGGCCAAAACTCTCATCGCTCAGGCGCGCTGCCAGGTCGGCCGTCCGGACGATCTCGCCCAGAGCAATGGAAACAGCGCGCATCATGAACTCAGCGGCCTTGTAGCCATGCGCCTTGCGGACCGTGGTGTAGTTTGCAACATGGATGTACATCAGCGCGCCGGTCGCTTTGGTCCGGCCGTTTTCTGCGACGATGACGCGGAAGAACTGCCTGAAGCTGTTACGGTTGACCAGACCGGTCGTCCCGTCGGTTCCGGCACCTTCACGCAACTCGTCTTCCATGTTGAGCATGCGTTTGGCGGCCTTGATACGAATACGCATCTCGAAGACGTTAAGGGGTTTGCGCAGCAGATCGTCGGCGCCCGATTCCAGGGCATCGAGTAACTCGGTTGTTTCCGTGTTGCCCGTCAGAATGATGAGATAGGTGTAACGTGGACGTTCCAGACCGCGAACCAGTTGCACCAGTTCCGTACCCGATCGACCGGGAAGATCGATCTCGGTTACGACCATACGGATCGATTCTCGTTCGATAATGCGTTCAGCTTCATAGGCGTTGGCCGCCGTGAACGCGACATATCCCCAATTCTCCAGCTTCCTTGTGAGAATTCGGGTCGCAAGCTGATCCTTGTCAACGACCAGGACATTCATGCTGGCTGCACCTCTCCCGCGCGAAGCGGTGTTATCGGACTTTACTCGATGCCCAGGGCCGAGAGGTCGGGAGCCTCTTCGCCGGGGTCACCACCCACTCCGCTGAGATCCGGCGCTCCGGTAAGAACCTGGCCCTGTTCTTCGATCAAAACGCAGCGGGGCGCGCAACTGAAGGTGAGCTCACCGATATTGCGGTTCAGCGTGACCTCGTGGTTTTCATTGGGTGTGACGATGACATCACCGACGATCAACTCGTTGCCGTCACGATCCAGGATGTAGATTCCGGTTTGCCCGGGTGTCAGCCCGATAAAAAACAGCATGCGGGGTGACTCGACACTGATATCGGCAATACTGGGATTGGCGATGTAAACCAGGTCCGCATCGGTATCGAGACGCAGAAGGAAGGCATGATCAACCTCGACACGGAGGTCCTGGGCAGCCGCCGGCATGGCCGCGAACACCACAAGGCATGCAAAGGCGCCCAAAGATACGCGCATAAGGTGCAGCAAGCGTTTGGACTTGGTCATCAGACTGTCCCTTCAGAGGCAGGTATGATCCATGGCGGTGAACCATGAAACCAACGAATCCATGTAATTATAGAGCTTTCTTCGCCCTAAGTCATGGTTTCGCTTTGCAAGTTTTACCACAGGCAGGGTATGATTGTTTCACCGGTTCGTTCACGGGCTGTTGACGGGATCGCGCCATTTCACATCAGATTGAGCCACGTTTGCGCCTGAGGGCAAAGTTGCGACGGTCAATTTGCGCTGTTGCGCTGGTTGGCGTCTACGGCTGCTCCACGCCGGAGGGCGGCGACCGTTCTGACGACTTCGCATCAGCAGATCAGACCGAGCAGATCAACGCCTCGCTTCTGCTTGCTGCCGAAGCGTCGGAGCGTTCCGGTGACTGGACCAGTGCTGCCGACTACTGGGCCAGCCTGTTGAGCAAGGACCCGACCAATCCACGCTATTCGCTGGGTCTGGGTACTGCACTGCGTCATGTTTCCCATTACACCGAGGCAACCCAGGTGTTGCGCGAGGCCTTGCTGCATCATCCCGATGATCCGGCTCTGATCGCTGCCTATGGAAAGGCGTTGTTGTCGGCCGGAAGCCAGGAAGAGGCTCTTCAGGAATTGCAGCGCGCCGCCGCCATGATGCCGAGTGACTGGCGTATCCAGTCGGCCCTGGGTGTTGCCTATGGCATGGCTGATCAATCGGCGCTTGCCGATCAGCACTACCGTCAGGCCCTGACCCTTTCCCCGGATAACCCCGCAATTCTGAACAACTATGCGCTACACAAGGCGCTCAGCGGTGATCTTCCAGTCGGGCTTGATCTCATGGAGCGCGCAGTCGACTCCGTGGATGCCACCAGCCAGATGCGTCAGAACCTGGCCCTGCTGCTGGCAATCAGTGGCGATCTCGGCCGGGCAGAGATGATCGTTCGCAGTGAAATGAGCACGGATGCCGCAGATCGCCAGATGGACTTTCTTGAATCCGTGGCCGGCGCCGATCTTGAAGTGCTTGAGAACTATGTCGGTCAGGGTGTCGTAACGATCGAATCCGAAACGCTGCAACCGCCTTCGGAAGCCGAGACGGTCGTCAACCTGACAAACATTGGGGAAGCCGGCGACGAGAACTTCCTGGATGAAGCAGACGAGGTTGTCGTGATCGATGCGGTGGAGTTCGAGATGGAATCTCCCGCAGTTCCGATCGAGGTTGAGGTAATCAGCGATGGCGCCGCAGTGACAACAGCCAGCGAAGATATCGACGTGCTCCCGCCGGTGATTGTCGAGCCGGCCGCAGAGCCCGCCGAAATGCAGGTTGTAGAAATTGTTGAAACCCCCACTGCTGATGCGGTTGGGGTTGTTGAAACTGATCAGACCAGTGAGGTCGCAGACGGAGAGATCGAACAGGTCGACACTTCTGCGTTAACCGCTGCCCTTGAGGATCAGGGTCTGAGCGGAACCTTGCTTGTTGTCGCGACGCCGACCGGGTCGGATGCCGAATCCCTGTCCGAGCCTGTGGTCGACGAGGCCCTGTCCAGTCCGCCGCTTGAGCAAGAGGTGTTGGTTTCGAGCACCTTTGTTGAAACCGAGCCGGTGCCGTCCGATGGCCCTGTCTACCGCGTGCAACTTGCGGCTCTGGGTACACAGGCCGCGGCCGAAGCGGGGCGCGCCAAACTCGAAGATGAACTTTCTGCGCCTCTGGGTTCGACCTCTCTGGATGTCAGGGAAGGGACAACGTCCGAGGGCGCGCCGACCTGGCGTATATTCGCAGGCGCATTTGCCCAACGCGACAATGCCGAAGCCCTGTGCGCGTCAATCAAGGCCGACGGCGGCGATTGTTACGTCCGGCGGGACTGACTTCCGGTTCGTTGCTGTCGAACAGTCACCGGCCACGCGCTTTGCTCTGGAACTCAACAGGACACCTGAAGCAAACCGGCGTTAACGACAGCTCCGATGCCCGGAGCGCCCTATCTTGTCTGCGTTGTTTGGGATCTGCGACCCGATCGAATCAAAAAGATCAGAGAAAATTCACCCGTTCACATCCAGCCAATCTGGACGTGACCCGCTCTGGCCGACGCCTTCAGTTCTCGGCGAACGTCGCCAGAACCTGAATGACAGCCGGACCGATCAGCACGATGAACAGAACGGGCAGGAAAAACAGGATCATCGGCACGGTCAGAGCTGCAGGCAGTGAGCCGGCTTTCTGTTCGGCGCGAGCCATACGCGCATCACGGTTTTCCCGCGACAGCACACGCAGCGCGACACCCAGTGGCGTACCGTATTTTTCCGACTGGATGAGCGAGGTCGTCAGTGCCTTGATCGGCTCTGCGCCGGTTCTCTGGGCGAGGTTGGTCAAGGCCTGGCTGCGATCACCCAGATAGGCCAGTTCGGCCGTGGTGATCGAGAATTCCTCCGACAGAATCGGTGAAATGTCGCGCAATTCCTGGGCCACCCGGACAAAACCCTGTTCCAGGGAAATACCGGCCTCGACACAAATCACCAGAAGATCAAGCGCATCGGGGAAACCCTTGATCATCATTTCCTGGCGTTTTTTGGCCTTGTTGGCGACCATGATGCCGGGAATCAGGTAACCCAGCCCTGCTGCTGCTGCAGCAGCACCCATTCTTTCCAGAGTGCCCAAATCGACGTTCTTGGCCGAAATGATAATGATCGCCACGACACTGGCCATGATAAAGGGCAAGGCCAGGCGGGCAAACACATAGGCAATCGCGGGACCCTGGCCTCTCCAACCAGCCTGCTGCATCTTCAGACGCAACTCCGGCGAACGGGCTTTTTCCGTCATGTTAAACTTGTTCAGGACATCGGTCATCACGCCCTGGGAGCGTGTTGCACGCCGCCGAAGGCTCACCGTTTCCTGGGAATTCTCCAACTTCTGGCGCTGTTGGGCCTGCAGGTCTTCACGGCGCTTGGCCATGCTCTTCAGGCGGCTGCCACGGTTGTCGGTCTGCAGGAACGGTATTGCAATCGCGACGATCGTCAGAAACGCTCCCAACGTCGACAGCGCGATAATGATATTCTGAAGGTTGATCATCTCTGGCTACATGTCGAAGTTGATCATGTTTTTCATGATCAGTGTGCCCGAGGTGAGCGAAATCACGCCGCCTGCAATCATGTAATGACCCATCTCGTCCTGCCAGAGAATAGCGATGTATTCATAACTCGTTATGGTCATCAGGGCGGTCATGCAGAACGGAAGCGAACCAATGATCATGGCGGTCGTTCGCGCCTCGGAGGTCATCGTCTTGACTGCGTCTTGCATTTTCTTACGCTCGCGCAGCACGCCCGAAAGCCCGTTCAATGTTTCCGCGAGATTGCCGCCGGTCTGCTGCTGAATGGCCAGCACGATCGAGAAGAACTTGTACTCGGTCGTCGGCAGCCGTTGCAGGCTCTTTTCCATGCATTCGTTCATGGTCTGACCGATCTTGATCCCGTCAAGTATGGTCGTGAATTCAGTGTTGATCGGATAGGGCGACTCGCGGGCAATAATGCCCAGGCACTCGTTGACAGGCAGCCCCGACTGCACGCCGCGGACGATGACGTCGACGGCATTGGCGAAGTTCTTGGTAAAGAGCACGCGACGCTTGAGCCCTTTTTTCTTGACCCACCAACGCGGCAAACCGAATCCGACGGCGATGAAAGCCATCGGCGCACCCCAGATCGGGTAGTCCAAGACCATGTAGACCAGCGTCGCTCCTACGCCCATCGCAAGGCCAATGAGGTAAAACTTCTTCGGCGTGATCTTCATGTCGGCTTCAATCAGGAGTTCGCGCAGGCCGGCCTTTTCCTTCTTGGACTGCTGTTCTTCTTCGAGTTCCTTCAGCTTGCCCTGAATCTGGCGGCGACGATTGCCGGCCTGATCACGGCCGCCGCCCGATTTCCGGGCCGCAGTCTTGTCGGCCTGATCACGACCGCCGCCCGATTTCCGGGCCGCAGTCTTGTCGGCCCTGCCGGAAAACTGGTCCAGGCGTTTGCGATACCTTGCCGTGCTGGCCCGCATATAGACGAAGCTGCCACCGCCAATTGCAATGGTGATCAGCAACAGACCAGAAGTGACGGCCAACAGCAACGTCGTGCTCATGACGGTTCCTCGCTGGCAAGGGCCTGCAGGGCTGTCACCAGTTCCTGTTCCTTTCCGAAGTAACGCACGCGGTCATAGAAGGCTGGACGCAGCCCGGTGTACTTGTGTCGGCCGATGATCTTGCCGTCGGGTGTCTCGCCTTCAAAGTCGAAGACCAGGATGTCCTGCAGGGTGATGACATCGCCTTCCATGCCGATCACTTCGGTGACGTGTGTGATTTTGCGCGAACCATCGCGCAGACGGGCGGCCTGAACGATCACGTTGACTGCACCGGCGATCTGCTCTCGCACTGTCTTGGCAGGCAGGCTGAATCCGCCCATCGCAATCATGTTTTCAATACGGCTGATACATTCGCGCGGATTGTTCGCGTGGATCGTACCCATGGAACCGTCATGGCCGGTGTTCATGGCCTGGAGTAGGTCGAATGCCTCCTTGCCGCGCACCTCGCCCACGATGATGCGTTCCGGGCGCATACGCAGGCAGTTCTTGACCAGGTCGGTCATGGAGATTTCGCCGACGCCTTCAAGGTTGGGCGGCCGGGTTTCCAGACGCACGACATGAGGCACGAGAAGCTGCAGCTCCGCTGTGTCCTCGCAGGTGATCACCCGCTCGCCATCTTCAATGAAGGCTGTCAGGCAGTTCAGCAGGGTCGTCTTGCCCGAACCCGTGCCGCCCGAAACCATCACGTTCAAACGACACGCGCCAACCAGTTTGATGACTTCGGCACCGGCCGGTGAAATCGACTTGAAGTTCACGAGGTCCTGAAGCCGCAGCTTGTCCTTCTTGAACTTTCGAATGGTGAGTGCTGCCCCGTCGATCGCCAGGGGTGGAGCAATGACGTTCACACGGCTGCCGTCGAGCAGACGCGCGTCGCAAATCGGACTTGCTTCGTCAACACGTCGCCCGACCGCTGACACGATGCGCTGACAAATGTTCATCAGCTGCGCGTTGTCACGGAACTTGATGTTGGTGAGCGTGATCTTGCCGCCGGTTTCGATGTAGACCTTGTTCGGACCATTGACCATGATGTCGGCGATATCGTCGCGCTCAATCAGGGGCTCCATCGGACCCAGGCCCAGAATATCGTTGCAGATGTCGACGATCAGGCGTTGCTGCTCGGCAGCAGACATCACCATGGCTTTCATCGAGATAATCTCGGACACGACGTCGCTGATTTCCTTGCGTACCGCTGCGGCCGGCATCTTCGAGAGTTCGGTCAGATCGACCGATTCGATCAGCGTGTTGAAGACCTGAATCTTGGTTTCGTTGTAGCGCGCCTCTTCTTCCGGCGTCATGTCGCCGGGATCGTCTTCCTTGTCCTTCTTCTTCTTGTCGCGCCGTGACTCAGCGGCCTGACGCATCTTGGGCTTCGGCGTTTCCTGTTCTGGCTCCGGCGCAAGTGCTACTTCAGGCTCTGGCTCTGGCTCAGGTTCCGGCGCAGCAGCTTGCGCGGGCTCGACCTCGGTTGCGAAGTCGTCATCAAATGCTGGTTCTGCGTGATCGTCGGTGGCAGCGTTACTTGCGCCATCGGGGGCTTCGCCTTCAGCACCGTCTGAATCAACCAGGGTCAGCTGCGGTTTGGCTTCATCAACGTCATCATCCGCCGGCGGTTCATTCGCAGGCGGGGGCGGGGATGCTGTCTTTGTTGGGGGACCCTGTCGTCGACCGAACACCTGTCCCTCTCAATTCCGGTTCGTTGTTTACTTTTTCTTGAACAGGTTAAGGCCTGCCTTCTTTTTCTTCTTCTTGGCCGGTTCCTGCGTGCGTCCGGTCAAGACTTTAGCCAGATCGACGAATGCCTCGACAGCTTTGTGCTTCTTCGAAACGTCGCCGACCATCTGGCCATTGTTCGCCGCCTGCCCGAAAACGATGGGATCATGCGGCACAACAACCACGGGTTCTGCTCCAACTGCCTCCTCGAATTCCTTGACCGGCACTTCGGTCTTCTTCGAGATTCCAGCGTGGTTAAGAACCACCTTCACCTTGCTTTCTTCGCCGCGTTCCCTGTCGAGCGTCTCAACGAGGCTCTTCAGGTCCCGCAGCGTTGCGAGATCCTGATTCCCGATGATAACGGTTTCGTCGGCCATGACCAAGGCCTGCTTGACCCACTCGGTCCACATATGCGGAATGTCGAGAATGACGATGCCGGTCTGCTCACGCACGAAGTTGAGCACTTCTTCGAGTGCTTCCGGGTCGATATCGGCTTCGTTGCCAAGATTGGCCCGGGTTCCAAGGATGCTGACCCGGTCGCTGTGGCGCAACGAATAACGGGCAAACAACTGCGGATCCAGGCGATCAGGCGTCGAAAACATGTCCTCGACGCCCAGGCTAACTTCCATGTTGAACGCGAAGGCTGCCGTGCCGAAACAAAGGTCAAGATCGACCACCGTGACATCTTCTTCGAGTTCAGCGCCCATGGCCCAGGCCGTGTTGTGCGCGATCGTGCTGGCGCCAACGCCGCCCTCGGCACCGAAAAAGGCGATCAGCTTGGCCAGCACCGGTTGGTCAGGATCAACGAAAATCCGCTCGGCAGTCTCGACCAGGGATCCGATCTGGAGCGGCTTGAGCAGATAGTCGGAAATGCCGCTGGAGATCAGTGCGCGGTACTGTATGATGTCGTTATCAGCGCCGATCAGCAGAACGTGGGTGCCTGCGTCGCAGTTTTCGGCAAGCGAGTTAAGGCTCGACAGCAGTTCGTCACCCGATAGCTGGGTTTCCACCACAATCAGGTCAGGTGTCGTCACCTCACCGAAATAGGCTGCAGCCTGGCCGACGTCGCCATCAAGAATGTCGACCCTGCAGCGATGCATGCGTCGGTCATCTGCAGCCTTCTCGATGGTTTCGCGCGTCTCTGCAGACGTCACAAACGCGTTGATCGCTATGCGAAGAATGGTGTCGTCTCCCCTACCCAGTCCGTTGCTGGTTATTCACCGACGCCCGAAATTGTCGTATCTGATTCATTCCACTCTGCGCCGGTGATCTCGCCTGCGCGATAAAGATCGATGACCACCGCCGTACGTTGGCCGTCTCGCGGGTCAAGCTCGGAAGGTTGGGTCAGATCCGAAGGATCGGCAAGCATGAGCCCCAGGTTGTGTTGTGAAGAACAGCCAAAGTTGACCGAGTTGGCATTTTCCCACTCGGTGTAGGACTCGCGATACCAATAACCGCATTCGGGCACCACGGCCGTATGGCTGACAAAGCTGATCATGACATTGTCGGCGGCTAGCGTCGGATCGACCCCGACGCGCACTTCACTCTTGGCAAGGCCATTGTCGACTGCCGTGGAGCGGATATCTTCGGCCAGGGTCTCGTTGTTCAGGCCGCTGCCACCCAGTACCACAGTCAAGGGCGCCTGGCCGCGATCCTTGTAGTCGGCGACGATCAGATTGAGTGCGTAACGCTCCTGTTCGGTCATCAGACCTCCGGCACCACCCCGGAACGTGACGGCGATCACTTCGGATTCGACGCTCAGCGGATAACGCGCGCGATAGTCGTAGTCATCCATTTCCGGCGCGGACTCCGGGTAGGAGCAACCGGCGACCATGGCGGCGAACATAAGAGAGCTGATGAGCAAGCGGCAGCGCATGACGATGGCTACTCCACAATGAATCCGACATTGGCAGGCAATTCGCCGACCGCCGGAAGTTCGATACGGTCAGAGTAAACACCCGAAAGGCGGCCCAGAAAATAAAGCTCTACATCGGATGGGGGTGCAAATCCGTCGGTCGGATAGGCAATATCAGCCGGCGAGATCGGGCGCACAATGTAGGGCGTCACCATGACGACGAGTTCGGTTTCCTGCTTCTCGAAGCTGGTGCTGCGGAACAGTACACCCAGCACCGGCAGATCCTTGAGTCCGGGGAACCCTGAAACGGTCTCGTTGATGTCGTTCTGCAGCAGGCCTGCGATTACCAGTGACCCGCCCGACTGGATGTCGACCGAGGTCGAGGCACGGCGCACAGTCAGGCTGGGCACGTTAAATCCGTCGATGATGATGGCGTCCTGTTGTGACGTGGCGCTGACTTCGGTGCTAACGTGCAGGCTGATCCGCTCATTGGACAGCACAATCGGCGTGAAT
Organism: Rhodospirillaceae bacterium; assembly: GCA_018700655.1. Lineage (GTDB taxonomy): Bacteria > Pseudomonadota > Alphaproteobacteria > SP197 > SP197 > SP197. The sequence continues at coordinate 20,012 of JABIUG010000269.1, forward strand.
TCGAGAATGACACCGAATTCTCGATATTCGATCGTGACGTTGCCGTCACTGCCAGGCACGGGAATCGGGAATTCACCACCGACCAGAACACTGGCCAGTTCGCCCGATATTGCCGTCACGGTCGGTTCCGCCAGGGTACGGATCAGATTGTATTCCTCAAGGGCGTTGGTCGCCGTTGTAAGGCGGTCTGTCGAAGCCGTAATCGTGCCGAAGGTGCTGGCCGTGGCGCCGGTGCCTGAAACAATGCCAAAGGCTATGCCCAGTGGGTCGAACCCCGGCAGCCAGGATGAATCGATCCCGAATTCCTTGACCGCCTGCCGGTTCATCTCGGCGAAGCGGACCTTGAGCAGGACCTGCTGGCTGTTGCGCACATCGACAAGGTTCACGATGTTCGCGGCCGGGACAAAACGCTGTGCGACAATCAGTGCATTGGCCGAAACCTGGGGCGTCGAAACGGTTCCTGTCAGGGCGACGTTCTCGTTGATCGACACGACCTCGATGTCTTCGTCGGGCATCAGGATGGCAAGCATGTCATCGAGCGCGGTGAGGTCGACTTCGACGCGAATATCCAGCCTGGCGATCTGTTCGCCATCACCGTTGTGGAAGAGCACGTTGGTCGATCCGACCTCGTTGCCCAGAAGATAAACAATGCGCGGCGTCTTCAGGATGACATCGGCCACCGCGCTGTTGGTCGCAAGCACGTCACGTGCATCGACGGGCAGGTGCACCACGCGCGCCTTGTTAAGCGGCAGGACTACCTTGAGCTGATCGCTCGTGGGGGCGTCGATGTAGATCGCATCTGTTGACGGAACACCAACCTGTTCCTGCGCGCCCGCCCCAAGTGGAGCGACTGCCAATGCCAGAAGCATTGCCAGGGCGGCGCGGACCATGTTGCGTTGAATAACGATCATGCCATGTCCCCCGTCGTTCAATCCGACGAGAAGTCGAAGTCTTGCGGTTGCGTTGCCCGGTAAACCCGAAGTTCACCGTCGCCGCGTCCGCTTGACGTGTCTGAATTGCTGCCTGTTCCAGCGTTGGAGTTGCTGCCCAGGTCAGTCAGGTAATCTTCAAGGTCGAGCAGGTCTGCGTTGGGATCGACGCTCGCGCCGTCGTCACTCGCGTCATCGTCAGCTGCGGGATGGGCATAGAGATCGAGCAGGGATTGCGGCGGATCTGGCAAAGCGAGGCCATAGAACAGATCGACCGAGGCACGACTGGTGTCGAAGTCCATCTGATACTCGGCCAACCGCGACTCATCACCGGGATCATCGCCGCGCAAGACCAGGCTCAATTCGCCTTCACCGCGCGCGACGACCAACAATTCTGCTTGCGCCGGTGTTACCTCGAGGGTCACGGTCGGCAGGCCCGAACTCATTTCAGGCAGCACGTCCTCGCCCGCGAACTCTCGGTCGAGATGGAGCACGCGAATGTTCTCGATCAGTGTTTCGCCGAAGTTTCGCGGGGATTTTTCCAACAACGGCCCGGTGCCATCCGCATACTCGATATCCAATTCGATCCGATAGAGAACATCGACGAAATCCCCCGGCCGGATGAAGGCCGAAACCGCATATTCTTCGTTCAGGCTCAGCGTGATCGCGCGCATCCCGGGGTCGAGAATCGAGGTAATATAAGTATCCTGGCCCGGCATGATCAGGCGGTCGGCGATCAACGGCTGACCGGCCTCGAACGCGACATCTGTCAGCGCGCTGCGCAGATCGTTGACGTCCAGGCTGCCTTCGCGCAGCCAGGTCGGATCGATCTCCTCGGCCGGGAAATCAACCCAGGTCCAATCTCGATCGGTCAACACCGTTCCGGTTTCGATGTCGTGCCGGGCAACCAGCACACGGGCGGATTCCGGAACACGTCGCGCCAGGAACTGGGAGACGACATAGTCCGGGCTGTAGCGCACAGGGATTTCAGAGATCTCCCCTTCGATTGCGGCCCGCAGAACCAGGCGCAGCTTGCCCATCTGGTCCGCCACGGCGACGATCTGCGCTTCGTTGGGTGTCACCTCGAGGGTCACCGTTTCGGCAATCTCTGTCAGGGTTTCGTTGCTGCCGCCGCCTCTGGAATCCGTCGCGACCTGCTGGTCGACGGCCAGAACGCGGATATCCTGAAGAACGGTCTCGCTGACAACGCGCTGGGTCAACTCACCGGTGACTTCGTTCTCGTCGAGAATATCAAAGATGACAACCAGGTCGACGCGGTCGCCCGGCAGGACGAACCCGCCGCCGCTGGTCTCGGGGTTCACGCCGATGGTGACGGCGCGCATGCCCGGCGAGAGCACACCCGAAAGGAAGCCGGAATCGCCGCGCTGGAAAATTTTCGAAGAGATGATGGGTTCGCCCGCGACCATCTCGATCCGGACCGCCGAGCCGCGGATGGCGCTTTCAACTTCCATGTCGCCGTCTTCGCCGCCATTCTGGCGCATGATGTGATCAGCTAACACTGAGTCTTCTGGCCAGAGTTGCCAGGTGTAATCTTCACTCTGCAAGATCTTACCCATAGGAAGGTCAGTCGTTGTTACCAGAACCTCAACCTTGGGTTCTTCGATAACTTCCACGGGCACTTGCGAAGCTTCCTCGGTTTCCGCGAGGAACTGGCTTACCAAGAACGCTGTGGCACCGGCTACCGCCAGTGCGACTACGATCAGGATGATGGTCACGACACGCATGACTGTTTCCGGAGCGTCCCCTAATCCCATTGCTCAAAGAGAATTATCACAATTCCTCAAGGGGTTAATATGCTTCTATTGAAGAATTGCGTCAACCAATTGAGATAAACCTTTCCTGCTCACTGTGACATTAGTCACACACTAGTGGGCATTTTGTACCGGCTGTGGGTAACCCTAAATGTGGGCAATCTTGGCAGAGTTTGGTCAAATGAAGCTCTACATCTTGTAGTTCTTAACTTGCGAGCAGTGACCTGATGAGGTCCAGTCTGGGCAGGGTCGCAAAGCCGCCGAAAGCGATTGCAAGGCCATAGGGAACGTCACGTGTCGCGCCAAACAGGCGTGCCAGTGATGAGGTCTCTGAAAGCCGGTTGGCCAGAAGCTTGCGCGCCAACAGCAGGAAAAGTGCCAGGACACCGCCCGAAAGGGCGACATAGATCAGGAAGGCGGGGAGGGCCGAAAAACCCGTCCAGCATGCTGCGGCGGCCAGCAGCTTAACATCGCCGCCACCCAACCGGTCGAGCACAAAGAGGACCAGGCCGACAGCCAGAACCGTGGTGCCTGCGCCCAGATGCCAGGCGGTGGTTTCGATATCACTGCCGACGACAAATGCCGCAGGAAAGTAAAGAAGCGCCAGGGTGATGTTCAGTCCGTTGCCGATGCGATAACGCGCCAGGTCGCCGGCAGCCGCAACAGCGAGCAAACAGGGGAATGCCAGGATCAGCAGAAGACCGGCAAGTTTGTCGGGTTCGATATCAGGCACGTCGGATTCCGTTCAGGGCTGCACAAAAGAAAACGAGGGTGCGTGACTGGCACGCACCCTCGCAAATCCGGAACCGGTCGAAGACCGGCACAAGTGACGGATCAACCGTCGCTGCCGCCGCTAGCCTGCTGCAGCGCGTCCGAGGTCGTCTCGAACAGGGCGTTGATGTCTTCGCCCAGGATCAGGAGAACGGCGATGATGGCAACCGCGATGGCGCCAGCGATCAGGCCGTACTCAATAGCGGTCACGCCTTCTTCGTCCTTGCGGAACTTGGAAAGCTTGCTCGCTGCGAAATTGGCAATACCTTTCATTGGATTTCCCTCCTTAAGGGTTTCTACGTCAAAAAACCTTCGTCGGGGGTCACTCCCCGTTTGACCGCTGAGCCATACATGGCGCCCCCGGTCGAAGCTTAATATGGGGCGCAATCCTTAACAAACTGTTAGGGAACCGGTTAATCGTACGGGTGTGGGTGGGTTTGTGCACAGTGAGTGATGATCAACACACCGTACATTCCAGGCCCTGCACGGCCCTGCATCATTCCCCAAACCTACCGAGTAACGGGAGAATTCCGCCATGACTGTCGTCATCGACACACGCAGTGATCTCACCCTGGAAACCGCACGTCGTGTCGGCTGGCAACATGAAAATGTTCGATTGAGCGACCGCGTCATGGTTGCCATGGCCGAAGGGCGTGACCGTCTCCTACGGGTGCTCGAGCACGACCCCGAGATCACGATCTATGGTGTCACGACCGGCGCTGGTCAGATGGCCAAGACCAGGCTGAATCCCGAAGAGCGCAGAGGCTGGGCCAAGATGTCGCCGGTCGGCGCGGCTACATCCTGGGGTGATCCGCTGCCCGAAAGGGTGGTGCGCATGATCGTTCTGGCGCGCCTGACCAACTTTGTCGAAGGCCATGCTGCGGTCTCTCCCGCTATTGCCCAGGGTGTCGCTGCGATGCTTGGCGGGGCGATGATGCCGGTTGTGCCTGCCAGAGGCCAGGGCGGTGCCGGAGAGATTCTGTCCCTCAGTCACCTCTTCATGGATCTGGTCGAACAGGTCGAGCCGGAAGAAAAGGACGTCATGTGCCTGGTGAATGGTTCGCCTTCGGCCACGGGACTCGTTACCGATGCCGCGCTTGTGGCCGAACACCGTCTGCAGGTCGCCGCCGAAATCCTGGCGCTTTCGTTTGAAGCCTTTAACGCCCCACTGGGTCACCTGGCCCAGGAACTCGAAGGCTATTGGAACAATCCGCATGACGGCTGGGCACTTTCGACGCTGCGCGGGCTGGTGGGTGGTGGCCATGGTGGTGAACGCCGATCCTATCAGGCCCCGGTCAGTTATCGGATTGTGCCTCGCATGCTCGGCCAGGCGCATCGTGCCGCCACGATGGCCAGCGATGTCGCGGCAGAATCACTCCAGGCGATCACCGATAACCCGGTCTGGATCGATGCCGTCGATGAAGATCACCCTCACGGCCAGTTCGTTTCGACCGGCGGTTATCACAATCCCCATGCGTTGTTGGCGATGGATTCGCTGAATGCCGCCTATGCCAATCTCTGTGTGCTGGCCGAGCGCCATGGCGCCAAGCTGCTCGATGGCAATGTCTCGCTTCTGCCTGATCAGTTGATCGGGCAAGACGGCGGCGAAGGCATTCGCCGCGGTTATATGGGCTGCATTCCCATGGCCCAGACGGGATACGAGGAAGAAGCCCGGCTCTATGCCCAGGCAACCCTGTTGCCGGGAAGCGAGTCCGGAGGGTTCGGCCAGAACGACGTTGCAAGCCCGGTGTTCCTGGCCTGGTCGAAGCAGGAACGGGCAGGGCTGTGTCTTGATTCGGCTCTGGCCAGCCTTGCCCCAATCGCCCTGCGCGCACTCGACGTTACGCAACGTCCGGTGCCTGCGAAGCTCGCCGGTCTGGCCGCGACTGTGCGCGAGGTGTTCCCGGACCTCTCGGGCCGTCAGCCCTTCGGACCTGGTATTGGCGCGGTCGCCGAAGCCTTGCGGTGCCGCATCTATCCCTGAGGCCTATACCTGTCAGCGCGTTACTTCACGCGCTGGACCGCACGGATGATGGTCGAGATGAGATAGATCGCCAGAGCCGCCCAGATCACCCAGGCCCCCCACGGCAGGCCCGATACACCGGCCCAGGTGATGACAATCATCGCCAGACCAACCAACGCCAGGGCAAAGGCAATGCGCTGCACCGTGCCGGCCCCGCTTTTTGGAGCGCCGATCAGGCGTTGTTTGCGGATGACCTTGAACAGAAGAAGACAAAGCAAAACCGCAACCACGGCGGCGATGATGGCGTGCATGAAGCCCCTCGATGCAGAGTGATGAATTTCCCCTGCCGAACTATATCAAGTCGGCGACCGTTTGCACGCCGTCACGAAAGCTTCGAAACGTCCCTTCATGATCCCCTGGCCACTGGCGATCTGGTGCAGATTGAAGGCTGGCAACGTGTTGGCCTCCACGATCATGGGCCCGTCCGTTGTGATCGCAATGTCCCAGCCGATCAGGCGCAGGTCCGGCAACATGGTTGCTGCACGCAGGACGAGCGCCACGGCCTGGCTCCAGAATGGCAGCGTGAACCCGGTCAGGGTCTCGCCCGTATCGGGGTGACTTTCATGCGTCCGGCTTTCATGGGCCAGGCCGGATGCCACGCGTGCCACTGTTCCGGTTTCGGGGTCGATCGCGGCAAGCATGTTGCCATCGCGCCAGAAGTTGTCGGCGACGTTGCCGCCGGCCACGATTTTCCAGGCACAGTCCAGCAATTCGCTTTTCCCATCCAAATTCCCGGTCAGCAGGCGGACCGTTCCGATCGCCCGGCCTGCCAGGCGCGCGACCTCGGGGTGTGGTTCCAGCCGCTCCTGGAACAGATACCCCTTTTCGGCAAATCCCATGACCTGATCGGCGAATGTTTCTGCGCCGACTTCCTCACCTCCCAGCAGAACAACGCTGTCGGTGTGGGACCGGTAACCATCCAGGCTCGCCGTACCCAGGCTCCAGCGGCTATCGACAGGTTTGCCGAATGCCGGCCCATCCAACCCGCGCAGAAAGGCAAGCAGGGCGTCCCGGTCCCGAAGGTCTCGTGCAAGGAAAGACGTCTGGGTGGAATGCACAAAGCCCAGCGGCTTTGGAACGGGAAACCCCAATGCCGACATCATGGCGGCAAAGATGATCTTGTCCCGCACCGCCGCACGCCCCTTGAACGAGGGATTGCAAAGGCGATCCACGATGACCTCTGCCTGGATCCCCAGAAACCGGCGTTTGTCGTCCATGCTGATGTCAGGGTCGAACAGCCGGTTGCCCAGATACTCCTCGGCATTCAGCTTTCCCTGGCCGCGGCGCAGCGCCATGATCTCGCGTGCCTGGGTGAACAGGGACGTGCCACTCTCTCTTTGACTACGCATCATGGTTTCTGCCAGCGGCAGATGTTTGTGGTCCCTGGTCTGATTCAGGGTCGATGGTTCGCCCAATATCCTCTCCGCGTTGACACCCCGGCCCCAGCCTGCAGGTATCATGGACCAGAACCGCTTCACCATCGAACTCGAAAAGCCCGAGATACTGCTCAATCTGGTCGCCACCATGGCAGCGGTTTCGCGCAAGGCCGGGCGTGGTGCTTTGGCGCAGGCGGCTGATCTGCTGCGCCTGCGCCTGGGTCCTGGCAAGATCGAGATGGATGAGTATTACCTCTATGGTCTCTATGACCACAGCAGGTTCAGCGCAGAGGAAATCGCGCGATTTGCCGGGCGCAGGCGCCAGTCTGAAGATGCCCTGATCGTCAACGATCCAACCTGGTACATGCTGGGTCAGGACAAGCTGGCCGCAGGCGCCCTGCTTGCGGGCCTGCGGCCAGCTTGTGCCGCGTCTCCTGGCCATCCTCAACCGGGATGTCGATGCACCCAATCTCACGGTGCTCAAGACGCGCGAGGCGCTCGCCAGCTATCTGCGTGACGGCATCACCTATCCCTTCTTCAGCAAGCCGGTTGGGGGGTCTTTCAGTCTGGGTATCGTGGGGGTGGAGCATTTCGATGCCGCCACTGACCGTATGCAGCTCGCCGGAGGGGGCGATGTTCCAGTTGATGACTATGTTGCCGCCTTGTTCGAAGCCTATGAAGCAGGTCCGCGTTACCACGCAAAGGGGTTCCTGTTTGAGGAACTGCTCCGGACCCATCCCGACCTCGAAACGCTTTGCGGTACGTCTTCGCTCGCGACCCTGCGGGTCATCCTGCTGATCGAGGACGGCAAGGCCCGCCTCTACCGTGTCGCCTGGAAAATTCCTGCGGGCGCCAATCAGGCCGACAACTACTGGCGTTCGGGAAACCTGCTTGCACCCGTGGATATCGAAACCGGTCTGGCTGGTATGGCATCACGCGGTTTCGGCCTTGAGCAGGAACATCTCGAAGCGCACCCCGACACCGGCGTTGCGATCGCGGGCTTTGCGGTTCCAGACTGGTCAGCCCTGGTGGAACTTGCCTGCCGCGCGACCGACGCTTTCCCCGGCATGGCGATGCAGTCTTGGGACGTCGCGCCGACCGACAAGGGCCCCTATCTGATCGAGGTCAACGGGGTCGGCGACTACACCCTGCCCCAGATTGCCTACGGTGAAGGTTTGCTGGACGATGCGTTGCTTGCGTTTCAACGACGCTGCAGGCAACGCAAGACCCGTTAACTTCTGCGCGAGTCTTCCAGCAACGCTTTTTTGCGTTCCCGGCGCGCACCGATCAGCTTGCTTAGCCAGCCCTCGAATTTTTCGCGCCGATTTCTGAACCAGGGGATGTCCTCGGACAGGATCAGCAGGCCCAGCGGCAGCATCCATAGACCGAACACCGGCAGGACCGAAAGCAATCCTCCCAGGCAAAGCGACAGACCCAATGGGATGCGCAGCCAGGGGGATTGGCGCGCGTTCCAGCCCTCGAAAGCATCGAGTGCGTCCAGCAGGCGTTCAGCGCTCAGGAGGTTTCTCAGGCGTTCCATTGGCGGATCAGATGGTGATCTGGGTCAGGATCGGCAACGTTCCTGTGTAAATCAAACCGGGTACAACGTTGTCGGCGCGTTCAGGGTGTGACAAGGAGCGCTCCCTGCAGCCCATCAGGTCGTGCGGATTCGCATTGGGATGACACATGGACCTGTGAATGCGCCCAAGCTGGAACCTGTCATGCCGTTCGCTGATCTCCTCACACTCGAACTCGTCGGCGCCGCCGCTGCCGGCTTCGTTGCGGCTGTCATCAGCGGCTTTGCCGGTTTTGGCCTCAACCTGGTGATGACACCAATTCTGGTGGTGTTGTTTTCGCCGGTTGAAGCGATTCCAGTGATCACCGTCATGGGACTGGTCAATTCCGCGCGTGTTCTGGGCGGCACTTGGCGTCTGGTCGATCGCAAGGAGGTCCTGGTTCTGGGCTCGGTCTGCATCTTCACGGTGCCGATCGGCGCCTGGGTGCTGGTTTCGGCCGACGCCGAGATCATGAAACGCGCGATTGCCGCTTTCGTCATCATTTTCACGCTGATCATGCTCACTGGCTGGCAATACCGGGGGCCGCGCAACGTCGCGACCCACGTCGGCATCGGCATGATCGGCGGATTCCTGAACTCCAGTGTCGGGATAGGTGGGCCACCGGTGGTGCTCTACCAGTTGGCACGCGGCGGCGACCCGTCAATCGGGCGCGCCAATCTGGCCGGCTTCTTCGCAATTCTTGCAACCGTGACGCTGGTGACCTTCGCCATCGATGGTGTGCTCGATGGTGTCGCGCTCCGCCGTTCGGGGTTGATCATACCCTTTGTCCTGCTGGGCACCTGGATCGGCATGAGGAGCTTCAATCCGGCCAGTGTTCACCTCTACCGCCGATTGACCCTGGGTTTCCTGCTCTGCGTCTCTGTCATGATCGTGGTGATCGGGTAGAGCAACTCCACGCTGGACCAGATTGTGTGTCTGGATCAGGTGATGTCGGCACACAAATAGTCGAAGCCGGTCAGAGCATAGATCTGCGCAAGCTGCTTTAATTCGTCGACCAGAATGTGTTCGTCTGAGGCACCCATGTTGTAGGGCGTCAGGCCGCATACGACCGATGGAATACCGCGCGTGCGAAAATACGGGGAGTCGCTGGCGCCGACCCGCATGGTGGCAACGGCTTTGCGACCAATGACTTCGCTGGAGACCGCGACCGAACGCGTGACGATCTCGTGGCCGGGGTCGGTGACGGTGGCCCCCGATTGATTATCGATCCGGTAGCTGATGCCGGGCAGGCCTTCCAGACGCGCTGTGATCGCAGCCTTGACCAGGTCCAGGCCGGCGCCGGCCGGCAAGCGGATATCGGCGGTAGCCTCGGCGTGATCGGCCACGATGTTGCGCGTCGTGCCGCCCCGGATGGTTCCGAAATTGACCGTGATCGATTTCAGCGTCTGCGCCTCGCCGGCGCCGGAGTGTTGTTCGGAAACAGCGGCAGCGTCGTCGATGGCAGCATCGATCTCGGGCGTCGCCGCAAGGGGCATGGTGGCGATGGTCCGCAGGCTGGTCATGGCATCAATCAGGCGGTCAACCGCACTGATGGTCAGATGGGCATGCGCACCGTGGCCGCCCCTGCCACGGGCTTGGATGGTGAGCCAGAGCGCGCCTTTTTCGCCGAAACGCAGGACCTGCGGCGAGCCCGCATCAGCACACATCATGGCATCGCCGGTGGCCAGCTCATTGGTCTCCAGCAGGTATTGTGTGCCGTGGGGCCCGGCGCTTTCTTCGTCGCCGGTCAGGATCAGGACCAGCTCGCCCTGCCAGTGTTGCCGTGCTTCGGCCAGACGTATGGCCGCGAAAACCTGGGCGGCAAGGCCGCCTTTCATGTCGGCTGCGCCTCTGCCGTAGATGCAATCTGCTTTTCGTTCACCGAACGGGCTGGTCGACCAGGCTGAGAGATCGCCATTCTCGAACGTGTCGAGGTGGCCGTTGAACACCAGCCTGCGCCCCGGTCCGTGGCCGCCGATCACTGCCGCGACATTGACGATGGGTTCAACCTCGGTGACCAGTTCGATGTCGATGTCGGGGACTGCCGACAGGATCGAGCCAATTTCGTGTGCCAGCGCGGTCGTGTCCCCGGGCGGGTTTTCGCTGGAGATGGCAAGCAGGCGCAACAGGATCTCTTCTGCTTCGTCACTGCACTGCAACAGCCTGTCGCGAAAGGCCTCACGATCACCGGTCGCCATTGGGTCTAAAGTCCGTCGGCGAAGGTCCGGCCCATTTCCCTGGCTTCCGCAATCATTTCCACGGCGCGTTCGCCGCCGTCGGTCGAGCCGTGCAGATACTCCAGGCGACCATCTTCGATGCCGCAGAAGTTGAAGATGCCGGTCACGATCTGGGTTTCGATCGCAGTGTCGTAGCCACGCTTGGCATAGGCCTCGGCATCCGAGGCCGACAGTCCGATCGCCAGGGCGCGTTTGTGGCCGAGTTTGTTGGCTCCATAGGCAACGTCCTTGTTCCAGACCCGGTCGACCCAGCCCTTCATGATCGCGGGGAAGGACCACCACCAGATCGGGAAGACCAGGATAATGCCGTCGTTGCGCTGCAGGCGGGCGATTTCGGCCTGGGTGGCGTCGGCATAGACCTTGCCTTCGTTTTCCCAGTCGGGCTCGTCGGGCGGCGTGACCAGCGGATCGAAGCCTTCGCCATAGAGATCGGCGATCTCAGTTTCATGGCCCGCGTCTGCCAGACCGGCGGCGACGGAATCGGCAATCTGTCCGGTCAGTGAATCCCGGCGCGAATGCGCCATCACGACAAGTACTTTCATTGGGTATTCCCTTCGTTTCGGTCGAAACCCTACTCTGCAGCATCGCGCAGGGACAAGCCGCGCAAGGTGCGGTCGATCCAGTGGCGTGTGAGTTTTTCATGGACGCCGTTCTGGGCCAGGCGATCGCCCAGCCCCTTGAAGTCGACGCAGTCGAGGCGCTGGTCCTGATTGAAGCAGGAGAACACCGGCGGGCGGCGTTCGCCGGTTTCCGGGTCGACCTGAGGCTGCAGACACTGGGCGCAGATTTCCTTCATCATGCACTGCATCGGGCTGTTGATGCTGCCGATCGCGACATGGTCGGGTTTGAGATGGGGTGCAAGGACTCCAAAGCGCGCCGCCTTGATCGCAGCCATCATGCGATCCGAACCGATCACGACGATACGGTCGACCTCGGTCAGGTCGATTGTCTTGCTGCCCAGACGTCCTTCCTGATAGGCGAGGATCGCTTCGACGATGTTGCCCACGATCGTGCTGTCCTGTGGCCGGCCCGGTTCAAAGCCGGGTGCCTCGTCGCAGGCCCAGATGATGGTGTCGGCTGCGGCCTCGATCTCGGAGACCTTGTAGCGGTCTTCCATGTTCTTGTAGCCGGCGGCATAAAGCACACGTGACCCGGCTTCGCGCATCGCGCGGCCGATCGAAAAGAGTACGGCATTGCCCAGCCCGCCACCGATCAGCAGCACGGTCTCGCCCGGCGGCGTTTGCGGCGGGGTGCCCGTGGGGCCCATCAGGA
>JABIUG010000270.1 GCA_018700655.1 Rhodospirillaceae bacterium
CGGATGCCTACTTCGGGCGCCACACAGCCATCATCGAAAAGAGGGAAAAGATCAAAAAACTCACCATCCAAACCCGCCGCTTGAACCATCAACAACAAGCGGCTTAACATCAAATCCAGATGAGCCAGATACTCAATTAGAGAACAAGCTCAGGCGTCCCAAATGTTTTGACGACGGACAGCGGAGCAAGTTCGTCAGCCTCACGAGGATCGCGTGTCCCAAGCGATTCAGTGAACCACTTGATGTCATTGAAGGCATGCCGCACGTCGTCTGGTATCTGACGACGAACCCTCCAGATGCCTTTGGCATTGCGCTGCAAGTACGGCATTCGGGGCATTTGTACCACTGAATTGTACCACCCATGAAAACAATTAACTCATATAAATCAATTAGTTACTATGTGACAAACACTTAGATAGAGGATGGTGGGCCCGGCAGGACTCGAACCTGCAACCAGACCGTTATGAGCGGCCGGCTCTAACCAGTTGAGCTACAGGCCCACACCGCTGACGTGTTTAGGCGGATGGCCCGGCGCTCGCAACTCGAAAGCCACGGCAATCAGGCAGCCGGCCTGACCAGTTCCAAGCCGTCGGCTTCACCTGCGGTGACGCAGATGCTGGCGAGCGAGCGTTCTTCCTCGTAAGGCCAGGGCCGGCCGCGATGCATGGTCGCGCGTTCGTCCCAGGCCACCACGTCACCCAACGTGTAGGCGTGGATGTAGACGTAGTGCGGCTGGGTGCAGAACGCGATCAGCTCGTCGATCAGGTCCTGGGCTTCATCATCGGGCATACCGACGATCCCGAAGGCATGAGAGGCGATATAGAGCGCCTCTTCACCGGTCGCTGGGTTGGGCCAGACGGCATTCCAGGCGGTGTCGCCCCAGCGTTGGACGAAATCCTCGCTAGCGGCGACCTCTGCAATCTTCTTGCGTGAATGCGCGTAGCTGTGACGCAGCACACGGCCACGGATTTTTTCCCTGAGCGCCTCGGGCATGTCGGCCCAGGCAGCACGGGTCGAGACAAACTCGGTTTCGCCACCAGAGGAACTCAGCACCTGGGGAGCAATGATGTTGGCCAGCGCCGGCCAGGGCAGAAAGGTGCTGTCGGTGTGCCAGAGCTGGTTGGCCTTGTGCTGCATCACCGGCCGGCTCTCTTCGCCTGCAACGCTGCCGTCGTCGCGCAGGTTGCTCACCATCGACATCTCTGCGGTGTGTTTCTCGGGCTGTTTCCGGCGGATTTCGATCGTGCCGAACAAACGCCCGAAGGCGAGATGGGCCTCGTCATCGAGTTGCTGGTCCCGGAACACCAGGAGCGAATGCCGGTCAAAGGCCTCGCGGATTTCGGAGAATCCGTCCTGAGGCGTTACCGCGCTCAAATCAACATCACGAATCTCGACACCAAAGCGGTCGTGCAGGGCTGACATATGCATGGCAACTATCCCGGTTATCCCGGATGAACCGTGGAACCCGATCGCACCGGAAGTCAAACAAAACCCGGCTCAGGAACCTTTCCAGACCGGCGCGCGTTTTTCCATGTAGGCCCGCGGGCCTTCTGCCGCGTCCTCGCTGTCGCGCGCCCTGGCCTGTCCGGTCAGCCGCCCGGCGTCGCGCGCGGCATAGGCCATTTCCGGTGATACGGAACCGGCGATCTGCGCCATCTGTTTCAGTGCCGCGACCGAGAGCGGCGCCGAGGCAACAATGCGGTCGGCCAGCTCCCGGGCCGATGCCATGAGATCGGCAGCCGGAACGCTGCGCAGAACGAGCCCCATCGCCAGCGCCTGGGCAGCATCAAGTCTGCGGCCGGTATAGAGCATCTCAAGGGCGACCTGCTGGGGCACGCGCGCCATCAGGCGCGGGATCGTCCCGATATCGACGGTCAGGCCCAGGGTCGCCTCCGACAGGAAAAACTGTGCATGGTCGGCGGCAATCATGAAGTCACACGCCAGGGCAAGCTCCAAACCACCGGCGACACAGGCACCGTTGACCGCGGCAATCACCGGCTTGTCGAGGTCGTGGCGTTCGCACAGACCGCACCATCCGCCCTCACCCCAATCGGAGTCACCGTCGCCGGCCGACGAAAGGTCCCACCCGGCCGAGAAAATGCGTTCCCCGCTGCCGGTCAGGATCGCGACACGCAGGCTGTCATCGTTCTGGAACGCGGTGATGGTCGCAGCCAGCGCGCGGCTGGTGGCAGCATCGATCGCGTTGGCTTTGGGCCGGTCGATCGTGATCTCGAGAACCGCGCCATTGCGTTGTGTCCTGACTGCGTCACCCATGGCCTTCTTCCCTCGGCGTTATCGTTCGAAGACACCCTGCAACAGGCCCGGTGGCAGTTCCAGCCGCAGCGCCAGGCTTTCGCGATCGATCGCATCGGGATCGGTGATCAGCACCGACATCGGCCTCTCGTCGAGACGGACATCGGCCAGCAGTTCGGTCTGGCTCACCGTGCCGTCACCATCGTTGTCGAACCCGGCGATCAGCCGGTCAGGACCACGGCCATCGAACAGCAGCATGCCCAGACCGACCAGCGCGCGGGCACGCGGTGGTAGGATCAACTGGGTCGCTTCGAACCACACACCAAGAGTGCGCCGCACCTCAGAGAGATCGGAGGCATCGAGGCCGTCGGCGGGGGCCAACCCGGCAAAGGACCAGCCCATGTCGACACAGGCCTGGGCCGGTTGCACCGTACAGGCATCGACCGCCCCCAGGATGAGGCTGTTGACCGCATTGATCTCGCTATCCTGAGCGACCACAGCCTGGCCCGTTGCCAGGAAGACAATCAGAGCCATGCCATTGGCCCATCGACCGGCCTGTCCCATAGTGCGTGTCATGATCACCGTTCCACTCTCCGTCCTCGATCTTTCGCCCATCTGCGAAGGCTCCGACGCACGCCAGGCCCTGCTCAACACCATCGATCTCGCGCGCCATGCCGAGGCTGGCGGTTACCGGCGCTACTGGCTGGCCGAACATCACAACATGCCGGGCATCGCCAGTGCCGCAACCGCCGTCGTGATCGGCCAGGTCGCGCAGGCAACCAGCACCATCACGGTCGGCGCCGGCGGTGTCATGCTGCCCAATCATGCACCGCTCGTCATCGCCGAGCAGTTCGGCACCCTGGCGGCCCTGTTTCCGGGTCGCATCGAACTGGGACTGGGCCGGGCGCCGGGCACAGACCAGCATACCGCACACGCGTTGCGCCGCACGTTGACCGGAAGCTCCAACGAGTTTCCGCGCGACGTGCTGGAACTACAGCACTATTTCGGTGCGGCCGAACCAGGGCAACACATCCGCGCGGTGCCGGGTGAAGGCCTTGGAGTGCCGCTCTGGATACTTGGTTCCAGCCTGTTTGGCGCACAACTCGCCGCCGCACTTGGCCTTCCTTATGCCTTTGCATCCCATTTCGCACCGGCGGCCATGATGCAGGCAATCGCGATCTATCACGAACGGTTTGAACCGTCCGCCCAGCTCGACAAACCCTATGTCATGATCGGCATGAACGTCGTCGCCGCAGACACCGATGCCGAAGCCGAGTTCCTGCGCACCTCCGTGCTGCAGTCCTTCGTGAACCTGCGGCGCGGCCGACCGGGCAAACTGCCGCCGCCGGTCGAAGACTATGAATCCCGCCTGATGCCGGCTGAAAAGATGATGCTCGATGAATCGCTGTCGGTCTCGGCAGCCGGAACCCCTGAAACCATCGAACGTGAGATCGACGCCATCATCGAAAAGACCGGGACCGACGAGATCATGGTGACCTGTCACATCCATGATCACGCCAAACGGCTGCGTTCGTTCGAACTGGTTTCTGGACTGATGGCGTAGCACCAAGGGGCGATGAGCGGAACACATTGCCCCTTCAAGGGCCGCGACCGCGGTCCCGCGCCGCATGGCGCGTGAGCCAAGGGATGCAGACGCATCCCGCCCGGCGCTTGAGGGCACGTCAGTAGAAATCAGGGCCGGACGCGCAGGGCCTTCTGGACTTCGCGTTCCATCGCATCGAGGAAACGCAGCCGGTCTTTCTTCTGAAAGGAAGGATTGTAGCCGGCGATCTCACCGGTCTCGCGCAGATGCGCCTTCAGCTCGCGCATCGCCAGGGCCGAGCCGATCCCGGCTTCGGTGAACGGCTTGCCGTTCGAACCCATCACCGCCGCACCGGCCTCCAGGCAACGCGCCGCAAGCGGGATATCGCTGGTGATCACGATGTCACCACCGGCCGCGCGTTCCGCGATCCAGTCATCGGCGACGTCGGGCCCCTGCTCGACCACGATCATGGAGACGAGCGGATCGGCATCCGTCCGCATCCAGCTGTTGGAGACCATGTGAACCGCCAGACGATGGCGCAACGCAACACGCACGACCTCGTCCTTGACCGGGCAGGCATCGGCATCAACGAAGATCGCAGTCATACGAGCGTGATCAGCTGTCGAGGAAGCTCCGCAGCTTGCGGCTGCGACTGGGGTGCTTGAGCTTGCGCAGGGCCTTGGCTTCGATCTGCCGGATACGTTCGCGGGTGACCGAGAACTGCTGGCCGACCTCTTCGAGCGTGTGATCGGTGTTCATGCCGATACCGAAACGCATGCGCAGAACACGCTCCTCGCGTGGCGTCAGGGTTGCGAGCACCTTGGTCGTCGACTCGCGCAGATTCGAATGGATCGCCGCCTCGACCGGCAGCACCGCATTCTTGTCTTCGATGAAGTCGCCCAGATGGCTGTCCTCGTCGTCGCCGATCGGCGTTTCCAGGCTGATCGGCTCTTTGGCGATCTTGAGAACCTTGCGCACCTTCTCGAGCGGCATGCCGAGCTTTTCGGCAAGCTCTTCGGGGGTCGGCTCGCGGCCGATC
>JABIUG010000031.1 GCA_018700655.1 Rhodospirillaceae bacterium
GGCATCGTCGGCATCGGCGGACTCAGGGCCTGCGAGGAGGACCATGGCGATGATCGCGGCACAGAACGGCAGGTTGATCCAGAAGATCCAGCGCCAGCTTGCGTGATCGACCAGCAGGCCGCCCGCGAACGGCCCCAAAGCCATGAAGACGGCTGAGATCGTCACCATGATGCCAAAGGCGTGGCCGCGTTCTTCTGCGGCAAAGGCACGGGTCACCATGGCCCAGGCGGCGGGGAACATCAGGGCCGCACCCGTGCCCTGGATCGCGCGTGCGCCGATCACCCAGCCACCGTCGCCAGCCAGCCCGGCGATCAGGGACGCCGTGGCGAAAAGCCCGACGCCGGTGCTTGCGGTCGCGCGCCGGCTGATCCGGTCGCAGAGCTTGCCGCCCAGCGCAACCAGGCAGGTCATCGCCAGAAGGTAGGCGTTGACGACCCAGTGGGCGGCGGTCTGGGAAAGCCCGAGCTCCTGCTGGATCGTCGCCAGCGCCACGCCCAGCACGTTCTCGGTCTGGGATCGAACCCGGTATGTATGGCGTCGCCTCGCCGCACGCTGGTTGATCCTTGTGCTTTTGGTGCCGGGCTTCGTTCCGGCCCGAGCCGAGGAAAATGCAACGCTGCCGCGTTATGTCGTCTACTACAATTCCGATACCCACCCGGCCACGGCGCTGATCGGGCTGCCCTATACCCATGTCATTCTCTCGTTTGTCACGGTGGGTGATGTCAGCGACGACGAAATCAAGCTGGTGATCGATCCGCGCCTCGATAACGCGCTGCCGGAGATCGGCGCGCTGCAGGCCGACGGCAAGAAGGTGCTGCTCTCGTTCGGCGGCGGCGCCATGGAGGCCGGGAAATACCTGAAAGTCGTCGAACGGGTCAATGTCCTGGCTGACGCCCTGATCAACATCGTTGATGAACACGGCTTCGACGGCATCGATATCGATTTCGAGGTAAGTGCGGCTCTCCAGGAAACGCCGCCGTCTGATTCGTTTGATGGCCGCAAATTCATGATCGACCTCACGCTCGCCCTGCGCAAGCGTCTGGGTGAGGGGCCGATCTTGTCTCATGCGCCACAGCCGCCCTATCTCGACCCTGCCTGGCATGGCGGGCCCTATATCGAGATCCTGAAGCAGGCCGGTGATGCGATCGACTGGATCGCGGTGCAGTACTACAACAATCCGGCTTTCGATGCCCCGGTCCCGGCCGACATCATTGGTGCGGCGCACCGGCCCAAGGTGACATCGTATGCGGGCATTGCCTCGGGCGCGGTCGGATTCAAGTGGTCTTCCGACAAGACCCTGGTCGGGCTGCCGATCTATCACGCCGATGCCAGCAACGGGCATCTGGCGCCTGATGTTGTGGATTCTGAGGTCGTGTGCCCGCTGGTCGCACGCTATGGCGACGCCTTTGGTGGCCTGGCAGGCGGGCAGTTCTCGACCGGGACCGACGACCACCAGTACTGGAACACCCAGCTCGCACCGCCCTTCCAGGGCGATGGCTGCGGCTCCTGACCCGGGTTTTCCGGGGCAGAACTGACCGCCTGAATTCACCGCATGCTGCCCACGATGGCGCGCCAGGCGGCCTGTTTTTGCTTGCGGTCGCGCGATTGCGACCTAATTTTAGGACATGGGCAAAGAGCTTTCAGACGAACAGGTCGCCTGTTGGCGTGATCAGGGTTACGTCGCTCCGGTCGATGTGATCGATCGCGACCATGCCGTGCGCTGCCGTCGCCAACTCGAAGAAGCAGAAGCGATCGTGCGTGAGAAGGGTTGGGACAGGGTGCTGGCCTACAAGGCCCATGTCGTGATGCCGTTTCTGGTCGAGATCGCACGCTCGCCCCATCTTCTCGATGCAATCGAGGACGTCATCGGGCCTGATATCGTGCTCTACGACTCCGATTTCTTCATCAAGGAAGGCCACACGCCGGGCTTTGTCTCCTGGCATCAGGACCTCACCCATTGCGGTTTCGACGGTACGGCGATGGTCAACTGCTGGGTTGCCCTGGCGCCTTCGACGGTTGAAAGCGGTTGCCTGCGGGTCGTGCCGGGGTCGCACCGGCTGGGGCCACTGGAACACCGGGATGTTCCCGATCCCGACAACATGCTGGGGCGCGGCTTCACCGTGCAGCACGCGGTTGCCGCCGATGCCGGCCACGATCTCGTGCTGGCGCCGGGCGAGGCCTCGTTCCACCACGGCTATACCTTCCACGGTTCACGGCCCAACACGTCTGATGACCGCCGCATCGGTCTGGTCATGCTCTTTGTCTCGGCAGCCATGCGCCGCTGCGACGGCAGGGCCTCGGGCCTGCTCGTGCGGGGCCAAGACCGCAACGGCAACTTTGCCCCCGACCCGGTCTCGGAAACCCTGCTGGAAGAATCCATGATCCCGGTCCAGGCCAGACTGACCAAAGAACTCCTGGCGGTCGAATATGCCGGCGCCGGGGCCGAAGCCCACGTCAAACGGTAGGGAACGATGGCAGAAAGCACCCTTTCGATCGGCTTCACGCCACCGGACCTTGATCACCCCGTTCTGGCCATTTCGGTCGATGAGGCGGAGTTTTCCGCCAACAATACGGCGATGCACGAACATTTTCGCGATCTTTCCACCCTGCAGGGCATGACCCTGAACGATCGCGAGATCCACAAACAGTGCTGGGGGGCCGTGGTGGCCAAGCTGGTCGCGATTGCAGCCGACCCGTCGCGTGACAGCGATGCCCAGACCCGGCGTTTCGTCGAGATGGGTCTTTGTTTCCTGAGTTTCCTGGCGTTCGGAAGCCGCGAAGCAGGCACCGAAATCGCGATCTCGGCGTCACGTGAAGGCGACGTGTTGCTCAGGACCACACCCCGGCGTCTGATCGGGCGCAACAAGGTCGAACTTGGGAATTACATCAATGAGCTTGCCAGTGCCGCGTCGATCCTCGGCCAGCCGGCTTAGGCATCGCATGCGTTTTGTTGTCCCGGGCACTGTCGCGCTATCTCTCCTGATGGCCCTGCCGCTTGGCGCGGAAAGCCTGGGCTCCTACAGCCATGGGACACTGCGCAGCGAAGATGAACACCTGATCGTCTGTTATGACGAGGTAAGCGCAATCGAACCCGCCGAAGCGGTCAACGGCGCCCTGCTCGATCTTCTCGATCAACTCAGCGCCGCACCCGATGCCGCCGCGCTCACGCTGATCTATCAACAGCAGCTTTACCCATCACCGGGCTGGGGCGTGTTGTTGCAGGCGATCCGCGACCTGCGCTGCGACCTGGTCGACCATGCAAGCCACATCTCGCGCAGCACGGTTTTCACCGGTCCGGTCGAACTGCAGCCTCTGGAGGCCTCGCACAGCGTTGTTCAGAGCGATTTTCTGATCGGTGTTTCCCAGGCAACCACTCCAGGCTGGGTGCTCACGACCGAGGCCGTGCCCGACTGATTGCTGCCCGGTTCGACATCCGCCATCCCCTCCTGCATGCTTTTTCCCAGGAGAGGGGTTTTTCATGGAGAACATTCGGGTCTAGGACGCGGCAACGCGCATCTTTCACTGGTGCCTGGCTGCACTTGTGCTGTTTCAGTACATCATCGGCGATGTCGACGGCTTCCTGTTCGTGGTCCACATCTATGTCGGCTACACCATCCTGATGTTTGTGCTGTTCCGCATGGTCTGGGGTTTCAACGGCAGCCCGCGTTCGCGCTTTCGCGATTCTGTTCGGCCGCCTTCCGAGGCGCTGGCCCATGCCCGCGACCTGCTGCGTGGCAAGCCGCCGCGTCATGTCGGCCACAATCCGCTCGGCGGTTACATGATCGTGGCGATGATCGTCACCATCCTGCTCACCTGTTGCGCCGGGCTCATTGCCCATGATGACGATATGGCCGGCCCGCTCGCCGCCTGGCTGGTCGGCCCCGGCGAAAACTTCTTCCGCGAGGTCCACGAATTCCTGGCGACCGTGGTTATCGTTCTGGTCGGTCTGCATGTCGCCGGGGTCATCGCCGACCGGCTGCTGCGCCCAGGCGACCGTATTGTTCAGGCAATGGTCAACGGCCACAAACCCGGCAGCGTCGAAGAAGCAGCCGGCGAACAACCCCTGGCTCCGACCCGCCGCGCCGTGCTGACCGCGCACCCTTCGTTATCATGTGGCTGTTTGCCTATGCCGCGACCGATGTCGATACCCTGGTGTTCGAGGACGATGACGACGACGATTAAGCCCTGAGGTCTCGAGGCAGCGATGTATCAGCTCTTCTACACATGGAAGTCCGCAGCGATGGGCCCGCACGTTGCGCTCGAAGAGATCGGTGTGCCCTACGAATTGAAGTTCATCGATTTCGATCAGCCCTGGCCTGAGGATTACCTGCGGCTCAATCCTCATCGCAAGGTGCCCACGCTGGTCGATGACGCAGGCAACATCACCTATCAATCCACCGCGATCCTGCTCCATCTGGCCGACTGTCACCCTGAGGCGGGACTTGCCCCAGCGCCCGGCACGCCGCAACGGGCGCGGCTCTACCAGATCCTGTTTTTCATGGCCGAGATGCTGCAACCGACTTACCAGATGCACTTCTACCCGGAACGCCACACGACCGATGTTGCCGGGATCGATGGCGTAGATGCCAAGGCGACGGAATGGCTGACCGACCTGTGGGCCAGGATCGACGCGTTGCTGGGCGATGGCCCCTACTTTCTGGGCGAAGCGTTCTCGGTTGCCGATTGCTACATGATCATGCTGGCGGTCTGGAACCAGTCGCATCACACCAGTCTGCGCAGCTACCCGAATGTCTGGCGTGCGATCGAGGCGATTGCCGCGCGGCCTTCGACCATGGTGATGCTCGAACACAATGGAATCGACGGGGCCGCTGCATTTCGCTGATACTCCCCGCCTGATTCGGGGCAGGGACTTCAATCGAACATCATCCGCAATACCTGAAGGGCGTCGGGCTGGTCGTGCTCGGCGGCTTCTTCATCAGCCAGTCGGGCGTCATCATCGGGTTGATCGACAATGCCAGTGTCTGGCATGTCCAGTTCTATCGCTCGTTGATGGCGCTCGTGGTGCTCGGCTGTCTCACGCTCTTCAAACATCGTGGGCAGCTTGGCCGCCTGTTCGATACCGGAAAGCTGGCGATGGTGGCCACAGGCGTCTTCCTGGCGCTCTCTAACCTGCTCTACATCGGGGCATTTTATCACACGCGTGCCGCGAGCGTGTTTTTCATCGTCAGTTCGCAGCCCTTCTTCACCGCCATCGTTGCCTGGATCGTGCTGAAGGAACCGGTTCGCCCGATAACCTGGATCGCCATGACGGCAGCTCTGGCCGGTGTCGCAGTGATGATGTGGGAAGGGCTGGGCGATGGCGGCTGGCTGGGCAACCTGATGGCGCTGGGCGCCTCCATCACCTTTGCCGGCTTTGGCGTTTCCCTGCGCGGCGGGCGCAACAGCGACATGGTGCCGGGCGTCATGCTGGCCTCGATCATGATCGCCACTCTATCGGCAGTCATGCTCGACGATTTTTCGATTACTGATCGTGACCTGATGCTCTGCATCTACATGGGGGCCTTTCAGGTGGCCGCTTCCCTGGTGCTCTATGCTGCCGGTGCGAAATATGTTCCGGCTGCCGAGCTCATGGTGCTCGCCATGGTCGAGGTTTTCCTGGGCCCCATCTGGGTCTGGCTCCTGCTCGACGAAGCACCGACCGCTCTGGGCTTTGTCGGCGGCGGCATTGTCGTCGGCGCGGTCCTGATCAACGCCTTGACCGGGATGCGGCGTGCTCGCGACTGAAGGCATAAAGCCCGCCGGCGATGACGATGCCGATGCCGATGATGGTCCAGCTGTCAGGGAAATCGCCGAACATCAGGAAACCCATCACGGTGGCCCACACCACCATGGTGTAGCTGAAGGGCTGCAGGGTGGAAGCGGGCGCAAGCTGCAGCGCCCGGAAGAGCACGAGATGGCCCAGGCTGCCGAGCACGCCAACCAGCAGCAGGAGGCCCCATCCTCCGCGGTCGACCGGCTGCCACATGAAGGGCGCGGTCACACCCAGCACGATCACGGCGATGATGGCGGTGTAGAGTGCGGTGGTCTCGACACTGTCGTTGAGGCCGACCTTGCGGATCAGTACCTGGAAGAGCCCCCACAGGAAGGCGGCAAAAAGCGCCACAAGGGCAGCCGAACCCATCACGCCGGAACCGGGCCGCACGATCACCAGCACGCCGACGAAACCGATCGCGACCGCAGCCCAGCGGTGCCAGCCGACCTTTTCACCCAGCAGCGGCACGGCAAGGGCCATCGCCATCAGTGGCGAGACTGCGGCAATGCCGTGGACGTCGGCCAGCGGCAACAGGCTGAAGGCCCATATGAAGACGTAGATTTCAGCCAGCATGACAAGGCTGCGAATGACCTGGAGGCCGGGATTTTTGGAGCGAAGCGTTTCGGCCAGCCCGCGGCGGGCTGCGAGCGCGAGCGCGACAACCAGAAACATCAAGAACCGCACAAGCAGGATCTGGGCGATGGAGTGTTCTTCAACCAGCCACTTGGCCGTGGCGTCCATCGAGGCCATCAGGCACATCGCCAGTATCATCAGGCCGATACCGCGTGCCGTCTGGCCCGGCGCCTGATCCGGCGTTGCGGCGCTCACGCGATCACGGCGTGGGGTCAGCGAGCCGGGGGCCGGTGCCGTGATGTGTGACCTCGGCTGCCATCCTGCCGGTCAGCATCAGGCCATACATGTGGAAATCGCCCATCAGGCTCCAGAACGGATGGCTGAAGGTGGCCGGTTTGTTGCGTTCGATGAGAGCATGGCTGGCCCAGGCGAAGCCATAACCACAGAGCGGCATGGCGAGCAGAAGCCAAGCGTTTCGGGTCACAATGGCGGCTGCGGCGATCACGATCACGCCGGTTGTTCCGATGAAATGGAGCATGCGCGTGGTCGACTTCATGTGTTCGCGCACATAAAACGGCCAGAACTCCCTGTAACTATGCGGTTTCGCCATAAATTAAACATAGTCTTTCAGGGGCTTAGCGCAAGATTGGGTCTTTTTCTCATGCGCGTTGCCGCCACCCTCTCACGTCGCTAAGTTAGCGCCGAATCGCATAGATGAGGCAGACCGTGGCCGATACCGGCGACCAATTGTTGCGTGAAGTAGAAGAGGACCTCCAGCGGGAGCAATGGCTCAAGCTGTGGAAGTCCTATGGCCGCTATGCGGTCGGTGCTGTTGTGCTGGTGATCGTGATTGTCGCTGGTTACACCGGCTACTCCAGCTATCGGCTCAGTCAGCTTGCCGAGGACGGTCATGCGTTCTGGCAGGCGGACCGTTCGGTCACCCTTGGTGACGTTGATGAGGCCACCGCCTTCTTCGATGCTTTGGTGCAGGATGGCAGCGGTGGATACCCCTACCTCGCCGGATTGCGCGAAGCCCAGCTTCTGGCCGCCGGTGGCGATCGGGACGGTGCGGTGGCGCTCTATGACCAGCTTGCCGCAATGGGCGATGTCGCCGAACTCTACCGCCAACTGGCCGCGCTTTATGCCGTGATGCTGCTGGTTGATGAAGGTGATCCGGTTGCCGTTAACAGCCGCATTGTTCCCCTGCTGCAGAGCCCCTGGCGCTATTCGGCGATGGAAATGCAGGCATTGTTGCAGTTGAGAACGGACGACACTGCTGCAGCTGTTGCCACCTTCCAGGCAATTGTCATCGATCCCAACACGCCGACCACGCTGCGCAACCGTGCTGCGGAACTGTTGGCGATTGCGGGTGGAGCGCAATGAGCGTGCGACTGATCGCCGCTGTGTTCTGTTGCCTTTCTCTGGCCGCCTGCAGTACAGACGCCTTCGATTGGCTGGGCGAGCCGCCACCGCCGCCGCTGGAAGGTGAGCGTATCGCGGTACTTGAGTTCGAGACGGAACTACGTGGCGATTCCGGGCTCGCTGATCTCCCGGTGGTGTTGCCGCCGCCGATCCCGA
>JABIUG010000271.1 GCA_018700655.1 Rhodospirillaceae bacterium
ACGCACTTCGGCCGCCCGAAAAAACCCAATAATCTGCTCGGGTGTATATCTCTTCCGGCTCATCTCTTAATCCTCCTCTGGAGTTCAGATTAGCCCGACTCTCTCATTCTGCCTGGACCAGTTTTAGGGGAGCAGGTCACCGATAATGACCAACTTCGCGGTCATCGTCATGCCTGCTTTCAGCAAACTTTACCTCGCGTCTCTAGCCACATAGCATCCCGCCCATGACCATTCGTACCGCATTTCCCCACCCCTTCCACGAAGTCCATACGCTCTGGATCCCGCTGGCCGACGGCCGCCGCCTAGCGGCGCGGATGTGGCTGCCCGATGATGCCGAGAACGATCCGGTTCCAGCCATCATCGAATCCATCCCTTATCGCCGCCATGACGGCACCATCCTGGGCGATGCACCGACCCACCCATGGTGGGCGGGCCACGGCTACGCGGCGATCAGGCTCGATATTGCAGGCTCGGGCGATTCTGACGGCGTGCTGCTGGATGAATATCTCCAGAGCGAGCAGGACGACATCTGTGAGGCGCTGGCCTGGATCGCGGCGCAGGAATGGTGCAACGGCAACACCGGCATGATCGGCATTTCCTGGGGCGGTTTTGCCGCATTGCAGGTTGCTGCCTGCCGTCCGCCTTCGCTCAAAGCCATCATCACCTGCTGTTCGACCGACGAGCGCTACAACGATGATGTCCACCACATGGGCGGCTGCCTGCTCAACGACAACATCAGCTGGGGCAGCGGCATTTTCGCAGGCCTGTCACGCTGGCCCGACCCCACCGTCGTGGGCGAGGGATGGCGCGAGACCTGGATGGAGCGCATGCAGGAGACCGGCTGCCCGCTGATCGACTGGACCAGCCACCAGCGTCGCGACGATTTCTGGAAACACGGTTCGGTCTGTGAGGACTACAGCGCGATCGAAGCCGCTGTTTATGCCGTCGGTGGCTGGACCGATGGTTACACCAACGCGCTTGTGCGTATGATGGAACACCTGCCGGGGCCCAAGCGCGCTCTGGTCGGCCCCTGGACCCATGTCTATCCCCACTTCGGCACGCCCGGTGCGCCGATGGGATTTTTGCAGGACAGCCTGCGCTGGTGGGACCGGTGGCTGAAGGGGACGCAGAACGGCGTCGAGAGCGAGCCGAAGCTTACGTTGTTCATGCAGGAAGACCTGCATGCGCATCCGATGGACTTTTCGATAAGTGGTGACTGGATCGGCGAGGAGGCATGGCCGCCCCAGACCAAAAGCAGGACCTTCCATCTGGGTGACGCAACACTTCAGGATTCACCCGAACAGGGTCTGAGTTTCAGCCACAGCTCGCCACTGGCCTGCGGCATGGGCGGCGGCGAATGGTGCCCGCGAGACGGCGGTGGCGTCGGGCCGGAGTTTCAGGACGACCAACGCGCCGATGATCTGATGTCACTGTGTTTCGAGAGCCCAACGCTGGGCCAAGACATCGCCATTCTGGGCGCGGTCGAAGTAACGCTGAACCTTGCGATCGACCGACCCCAGGGCATGATCGCCGTGCGCCTGAATGAAGTGACGCCCGATGGCCATTCCAGCCGTGTGACCTTCGGTCTGCTTAACCTTTCGCACCGCCGCTCCAACGAACAGCCCGAGCCCATGGTTCCAGGCCAGGCAGAACAGGTCACGCTGCGCCTCAACGACACGGCCTATCGGTTCCGTGCCGGAAACCGCATCCGCCTGGCAATCTCGACCAGCTACTGGCCGATGGCCTTTCCCGCACCTGAACCGGTGACACTGACGCTGGCAAGTGACGGCTCGGCGCTGTCGTTGCCCGTGCGTGTGGGTTCGGGCGTCGACGCTGATCTGCCTGGCTTCGAAGCACCGGAGTTCGCCGCCGATCACCCCTCAAGCGAGGTCGAGCCCGGCTCCAGCACACGCACGTCGACCCATGACATCGGAACCGGCGCAATGGTACTGCACCATGCTGAAGACACCGGCCGCACGCTGATCGAGGACATCGGCCTCATCGTCTCGAAACAGTCTTTCGAGACCTTCACGATCATCGAAGGCAATCCCACCAGCGCCCGCACCGACATGGTCCGTATCTGCAGCGCCGAACGGGGCGACTGGAAACCACGGACCGAAACCCGCCTGACCTTCGCTTGTGACGGCGACAACTTCCAAATCACGGCCTCGCTAAAAGCTTTCGAAGGCGATAAAAAGATCTTCGAGCGCACATGGGACAAAACCATCCCGCGCGACCACATGTAAGAACGACGCCGGTAACTGCTCCACCGCCCTTCACCCATCCGGGACAGGGTCAAAACGAAAGCATGGCCCGATGCCCCGCGATCCTCGCTACGACATCCTGTTCGAACCGATCAAGATCGGTCCGGTCACAGCCAAGAACCGCTTCTATCAGGTGCCCCACTGCACGGGCATGGGTTACGACCGGCCCGCCACGCTGGCTGCCATGCGCGGCGTCAAGGCCAAGGGCGGCTGGGGTGTGGTCTGCACCGAATACACTTCGATCCATCCCACCGCCGACGATGCCGCCTTTCCGACTTGCAGCCTGTGGGACGAGGATGACGTCCGCACCATGGCGGTCACGGCCGATGCGATCCACGAGCATGACGCGCTGGCCGGCACCCAGCTCTGGCATGGCGGGCTCTACTCCGGAGTAAAGCTGACCCGCGAAGTGCCGATCGCGCCGTCGGGACGACCGATCGGTTACCTCTCGCCGCTCCACGCGCGCACCATGGACAAGACCGATATCCGCGAATTGCGCCGCTGGCAGGTTGACGCCGCAAAACGCGCTAAGCGCGCCGGTTTTGATATCGTCTATGTCTATGCTGGCCACGCCTATCTTCCAGCCCAGTTCATCAGCCGCCGTTTCAACAAACGCAGCGATGAATATGGCGGCAGTCTGGAGAACCGCGTCCGTCTGATCACCGAGATGATCGCCGACACCAAGGATGCCGTCGGCGACACCTGCGCTGTCGTGATCCGCTTTTCGATCGACGAGTTGGTCGGCGAACCCGGCCTCGTGAGCGAGACGGAAGGCCGCGAGGTCGTCGAGATGCTGGCCGACCTGCCCGACCTCTGGGACATCAACATCGCCGATTACCGCACGGATTCCGGCAGCTCACGTTTCTTCGAGGAAGGTTTCCAGGAGATCCACCAGAAGTGGGTCAAGCCGCTCACCAGCAAGCCGGTTGTCGGGGTCGGGCGTTTCACCAGCCCCGACACCATGGTCTCGCAGATCAAACGCGGCGTGCTCGACATGATCGGCGCGGCGCGGCCCTCGATCGCCGATCCCTTCCTGCCAAAGAAGGTCGAGGAAGGCCGTATCGAGGACATCCGCGAATGCATCGG
Source organism: Rhodospirillaceae bacterium (assembly GCA_018700655.1). Classification (GTDB taxonomy): domain Bacteria; phylum Pseudomonadota; class Alphaproteobacteria; order SP197; family SP197; genus SP197. The sequence continues at coordinate 3,351 of JABIUG010000271.1, forward strand.
ATGCAACATCTGTCGTGCCGCCTTCAAGGGCTGCGTGCCGATCCGCTGCACCCAGAACCCGACCATGGGCGAAGAATGGCGCAGTGGCTGGCATCCCGAAGTCATCACCGGCAAAACCAGCGACGATGCCGTGCTCGTGGTCGGTGCCGGCCCCTCTGGCCTGGAGGCAGCCCGCGCACTTGGCCAGCGCGGCTATCCCGTGACCCTGGCCGAGGCCGGTACGGAGATTGGTGGTCATGTCGCCCGCATTGCCCGTCTGCCGAGCCTGGCAGCCTGGAAACGCGCGACCGACTGGCGGGTCGGCCAGATCGAGAAGATGACCAACGTCGAGGTCTACCGCGACAGCAAACTCACCGCCGAAGACGTCGCCGCGTTCGGTTTCCCCCATGCCGTCATTGCGACAGGCTGCAGCTGGGTTCGCGACGGCACCGGACGCAGCCATATCGTGCCGATCGAGGGCCACGAACAAAGCCATGTTCTCAGTGCAGACGACCTGCTCGATGGTTCGGCGCCCGCGATCACCGGCCCGGTCGTGGTTTATGATGATGACCACTACGCCGTCGCCGGTGCGCTTTCCGAACGCCTGGCCCTGGAAGGCCACGATGTCACGCTGTTGACGTCGGCGCCCGAGACAAGTGTGTGGACCCTGCAGACCGACGAACATCATCTTCTGATCCCGCGTCTTCACAAGGCGGGCGTCAAGATGGTGACACTCCAGCGCATCACCGGGATCAAGAACGACCATCTCGATCTCACCCAGATCCAAACGGGCGCGGTATCCCAGATGCCGTGTGAAACCCTGATTCTGGTAACATCGCGTCAACCCGACGATGGCCTGTTTCGTACCCTTCGGGCGCAGACGGACAAGACGGAAGTTGCAGCGCTCTCCAGCATCACCGCGATCGGCGATTGCCTGGCGCCGGGTCTGATTGTAGATGCCATCTATGCCGGGCATCGCTTCGCCCGGGAGTTTCAGGAGCCGCCTGCGGGGGATGTCAGGTTCCGCCGGGAACGCGTGGTGCTGGGAGGCACAACCCAAGTATGAGCAGGCGAAACAGCAAGAGACGTGAACGACGTCCGGGCGGAACTTCGGTCAAGCAGCTGCCGTGGCGGCAACTGAAAAACCCCTACAAGCCGACCGAAGTCATCTCGGCCGACCATGTCGAGGCAATCCACGACACCTCCCTGCGGGTGCTGGAAGAACTGGGCATCGAGTTCCTGTCGGAAAAGGCACTTTCCAGGCTGAAGGACGCCGGCGCCGATGTCGATTTCGATACCCAGATGGTGCGCTTCGACCGCGATCTCGTGATGGAACTGGTGGGGCGGGCACCATCGGAATTCACCCTGACGCCGCGCAACCCGGACCGCGCTGTGAGTTTTGGCGGCAACAGCATCGCCTTCAACTCGGTCGGCGGGCCGCCCAATGCGAGCGATCTCGACGGCGGGCGCCGTCAGGGCAACTTTGCCGACTACGAGAACTTCATTCGCCTGATGCAGAGCCTCAACATTCTGCACCTGTGCGGCGGCGTGCCGATCGCGCCGATCGATCTCGATGCCGAAACGCGCCATCTAGATTGTGTCCAATCGATCCTGACCCTGTCGGACAAGGTCTGGCACGCCACGGGTCTGGGCAAACAGCGGGTTTCCGACGCGATCGATATGCTCTGCATTGCACGCGGCAAGACCCGCGAAGAGATAAGGTCCGAACCAGGCATCTTCACCACGATCAACGTCAACTCGCCGCGCCGGATCGACGGGCCGATGCTCGACGGCCTGATGGAAGCAGCTGAAAACGGCCAGGCGGTCTCCGTGACGCCTTTCACCCTGTCAGGCGCGATGAGCCCCTCGACCATTCCCGGCGCGCTGGTCCAGCAGAACGCCGAGGGGCTCGCTGGTATCGCCTTCACCCAGATCATCGCCCCCGGGGCGCCGGTGTTCTATGGCGGCTTCACCAGCAATGTAGACATGAAAACCGGCGCGCCCGCCTTCGGTACACCCGAATACACCAAGGCCTGCATGGTCGGAGGTCAGCTCGCCAGGCGTTACAACCTGCCCTACCGTTCGAGCAACACGAACGCCTCGAACACGGTCGATGCTCAGGCGGCCTATGAGTCCGAAATGTCGATCTGGGGCGCGGTGATGGGCCATGCCAACCTGCTGCATCATGGTGCCGGGTGGCTCGAAGGCGGGCTGACCGCAAGCTTCGAGAAAGCCATCCTCGATGCCGAGATGCTCCAGATGATGTCGGAATTCATCCAGCCCATGACGATCAATGACGACAGCCTGGCCTTCGAAGCGATCAAGGAAGTCCAGCCGGGCGGCCATTTCTTTGGTGCCGCCCACACGCTGGAGCATTACGAAACCGCATTCTACGATCCCATGTTGTCGGACTGGCGCAACTTCGAAACTTGGGAAGAAGACGGTTCCAAGACGGCCACAGTGCGTGCCAACGGTATCTGGAAGGAACTGCTGGGCAACTTCGAAGCCCCGGAACTGGACCCCGCCATCGCCGAAGAACTTGATGCCTATGTAACGCGCCGCAAGGAAGAGGAGGCCAACAGGCCATGACCATCATCGAAAACCAGTTTGATCCCGCACGCTATGCCGGTGTCCGGAAACCGCTCCTGGAAGCCGAGACCCTGCCGCCCGATTGTTACACCTCCGAGAGTTTTTACCGGCGCGAGGTCGAGACCATCTTCCTGAAGGTCTGGAACTTCATGGGTCGCGCCGACCGTGTGCCCAATCCCGGCGACTACGCCGCCTTCGAATTTGTCGGCGTACCGGTGGTGATCGTGCGAGGACGCGACGGCAAGGTCCGCGCCTTTGCCAATTCATGCCGCCACCGCGGCGCCAAGGTGATGGAAGGCGACGGCAACTGCACCGTCTTCTCCTGCCCCTACCACGCCTGGACCTATGCGATCGACGACGGTCGTTTGATCGGTGCGATGGAAATGGACGAGACCGAGGGGTTCGAGAAGAAAAACTTCGGGCTCATCGAGCTGCGCCTGGAGACCTGGGGCGGGTTCCTGTTCCTGAATTTCGACAAGGATGCCGCGCCGCTCTCGGACTGGCTGGGTGATCTGCCCGAGGTTCTGGCTTCCTATGATCTGGATTCAATGGTGACGACCCAGCGGGTCGAATACGACCTCGACTGCAACTGGAAGATCTATGTCGAGAACGCGATGGAGAGTTATCACGTTCCGACCGTGCATCAGCACACCCTGCAAAAGCAGAAGCGCGATCACAATCCTCCGATCCCGACCGGCGGCGAATACTGTGGCCTCTTCACCCGCCATACCGGAAGCCGTGCTCTGCTGCCCAACGCCAAGGGTTTTCCCTACATTGAGGGGCTCGAGGGGCTGGCCAATGAAGGCACCTATTACGTCCTGATCAATCCTTCGACCATGTTCGGCCTGACCTATGACTGCATGTGGTGGCTCGAACTCCATCCCGTCAGCGCGTCCAAAACCAAGCTGATCGTGGGTTCATGTTTTCCCGAGAAAACGACCCAACGCGGGGACTTCGACGAACTGGTACAGAACTACTACGAGCGCTGGCGCATCTCGATCGTCGAGGACAATGTCGTTTCGGACCTGCAGCAGACCGGCATCGCCTCCCCCTTCGTCCAGCCCGGCCGCTTCAGCTACATGGAGCCGCTGGTCCACACGATCGACAACTGGGTCCTGGACCGGGTTTTGGGGGCGTGATGTGTCATCCCGGCCGACCAGAGGGAGAGCCGGGTCCTCGAAAGACCTGTGCCTGCAGCTCGAGGTCCCGGATCTGCGGTCGCATCGCTGTCCTGTCTGGGATGACACGGTGAGCTGATGGCCAAGAAACTCAACGTCCACGTCGCCGCGCTTTCTTCACAGCCGGAGGTGTTCTGGGTTACGCAAGAACGCGTGAAAGCGGCCTGCCGCCGTCACAAGGACGTCGCCCGCCATGTCCGCTTCGACTGGAGCTGGGAGCACGACCGGTTCGCCGAGGGCATAGCCGAGGCCGACATCATGATCGGCTGGCGATTTCCGGGCCCTGAGCTCAAGACCATGGCGCCGAAGCTGAAATGGATCACGCTGACCGGTGCGGGAACCGAACACCTGCAGCCCTTCAGCTGGGTCTGGCCCGGCCTTAAACTCACCAACAACAGCGGCGTCCATGCCGAAAAGGCAGCCGAGTTTGCCGGAGCTTCGGTTCTGGCGATGGCCCACGGCCTACCCTTTTTTGCAACAACCAAAGCCGGAAAGCGCTGGGAAAAACGTTTCACGACCAGAATCGAGGGCGGCACCGCTGTCGTGATCGGGCTGGGCGGCATGGGTGGCGCAACGGCACGCTGGCTCAAGCAGAAGCTCGGCATGACCGTGATCGGCGTGACCCGCACCGGCAAACCGTTCCGCTGGGCCGACAAGGTCGTCACGGCCGACAAGATCGACCGTGTCCTGCCCAAGGCAGACACCGTGGTCGTGATGGCGCCGTTGACCGATGCAACAGAGAATTTGCTGAGTCGCAGCCGGCTGGAGGCCATGAAACCCGGCGCCACTCTGCTCAACATGGGCCGTGCCCGGATTGTCGACTACAACGCGCTGGCCGATCTGCTCGAAAGCGGGCGCCTGGCAGGCGCCGTGCTTGATGTCTTCGACCCCGAACCCCTGCCCCGCAAGTCGCGGCTGTGGACGACACCCAACCTCATCCTGTCGCCCCATTGCTCGTCTGACGATGCCGAGAACTACATCCCCAAGACGCTCGACTGGTTCTTTGCCAATCTCGAGCGTTACCTCGACGGGCGCCGCCTGACCAACCGCGTCGACACCCGCCTGCAGTACTGATTGCGGACCTTGGCAGAGCCCTGACCCATCGATTTAGTGGCGTTGCATGATCCAGCGCAAACTAGGCATTCTTTCTCCATGTTACGTCGTATCCAACGGGCCAATCCAGAATGGGTCGGATCGCGATCAGGTGGAATCACAGGTGATTGCACCTGATCGCGTGAATCCGATCCAAATCACAGGAATAGAGCAGATTCACCCGTTCAGATTGATTTCATCTGAACGGGAACTGCTCTAGCTTCCGGTCCGCAAAGGAGTTGCCATGCTGCTGACAGGAAAAGATTACATCGACTCGATCCGCGACGATCGCGAGGTCTGGATTGATGGCGAGAAGGTCAAGGACGTACCGTCCCATCCGGCGTTCAAGCCGATGGTCGATATTCGCGCACGGGTCTACGACATGGCCCATGAGGACGCCCATCGCGACACCATGACGGTGGCCGCCGATGATGGCGAAGTCTGCAGCGTCTCCTGGCAGCCGCCCAGGACCAAGGAAGACCTGCGTGCCAAGTGGCGCTGGGTCGATGCGGTGATGGAGGACATCGAAGGTGTCGCCTTCCGCCTGGGCGACGAGACGATCGGTGCGGTCTGGTCGCTGCTTGATGGTCGCGACCTGCTCGACAGCATCACCAGCGACTACACGCCCAACATCGAACGCCATATCGAGCATGCTTATCGCAGCGACCTCTTCACCGTTTCGGGCAACACCGATCCCAAGGGCGACCGTTCACGCCCACCCCAGGAACAGGACCCCGACATGCTGTTGCATGCGGTCAAGGAAACCGATGCCGGGATCATCGTGCGCGGCGCCAAATACGAGACCGCTGCCGCTTATTCCCATCAGGCCTTCGTCAAGCCGACCATCGCCAACTGGGGCGATGCCAAGATGTCGGATTATGCGCTTGGTTTCATGTGCCCGATGGGTGCGCCCGGTCTGAAACACATTTGTCGCGCCAGCCATATCCGTGACCGCTCACCCGAGGATTATCCCAGCACCACCCGGTTCGACGAGATCGATACGTTGCTGGTCTTCGATGACGTGCTGATCCCCTGGAAAGATGTCTTTTTCTACCAGCACACCCAGGCGGCTGGCTTCATCCGCTCCATGCTGCATCGCTACAGCGCCTTGCCGTTCGTCATCCGCATCCTGCACATCGCCGACCTTCTGATCGGCGCGGCGATGTTCAATGCCGAGCAGACCGGCCTCGACAAGCAGCCGGCCGTGCGAGAGAAACTCGCAACCCTGGCGGCCTGGCGCGAGGGCATCTATGCCCATGTCCTGGCCTCGATCGAGATGGCACAGCCCAGTGAAAGCGGCCTGATGATGCCGCATCAGTCGATGCTCTATGCTGGCCGCATCCACGCCTGCACGGGACTGCCCAAGATGATGCATCTGGCGCGTGAACTGGTCGGTGGCCAGATCTGCATCACGCCAGATTCCGAGGCCTTCAAAGGCGTCGATACCGCACCATGGATGGACAAGTTCTACACCGTCAACGACCGCTGGGTGGCCGATGACCGGCGCAAGCTTCTGGCCTATGCCCGCGACCTCGTGAACTCCGACCACGCGGGCCATCGCCTGACCTTCGCGCTGTTCGCCCAGTCCCCGCCGTTTGCCCATCTCAATGCCGAATACATGACGTTTGATTTCGAAGCGCCCAAGCGCAAGGTCAAGGCCGCAGCCAAACTCTCCGACCGTGTCATGGGCAATCAATCGTGAGTGCCCACGAAAGGCTGCGCAAGTTCGAGACGAACCAGTGGTACCGGGGCCAGCAGGCGCTGAATTCCCAGCTCTGCATGGTCGTCAAGGCGGGCGACTGGCTGGCAATCCGCGGCCAGACCGGCCACGACCTCGAAGGCGAGTTCCATGGCCTGGGCGACCCGGCTGAACAGACCGAACAGGCGATCCGCAATCTGCGCACTTTGATGGAAGAAGGCAGTGCCCGTTTCGAGGACATCTGCAAGGTCAAGGTCTGGGTCACCGACCGGGCCTACATCGAAGCGGTCCAGCGTGTGCTGGCCGAACACCTGCGTGGCATCCATGTCGTCATGAACACCGTCGTCATCAATGGCCTCGCCCGAGCCTATATGGATATGGAAATCGACGTCTACACCGTCATTCAGCGCGACGCCTGACAGAGCTCCAATACCACCGATGTCATCCCAGCCAAGAGAGCGCAGCGAACGCGAACCGGGACCTCGATCAGACACATCCTTGCAGCGTCATTGCGGGCCGCTATCCCGGCTCGCGCTGCGTTTGGCCGGAATGACGCTGCAAAAGGAACAGCCTAACGCGCCGCGACTTCGCCCATGGTCCGGATCAGCGAAGTGGCGAATGCGGCATCCGATGCGTCCTTGTCTTCCAGCACACTGAAATAGACGACGGCGGTGTCGGTGTCGGGGTTTGCCAGCGCGAACTGACCACCATAGCCGCCGTGACCCAGCCAGGTTCCGTCGGTCATGGTCTGTCGGCTGTAGCGGATGAAATCGCGCGGCGCCGGCAGTGGCGGACCGGGATTACGGTGCGTGTCCTCGATAAAGGCAGCATCACCGACGCGCTTGCCGTCAACACCCTCGCCGCCACGGGCAAAGAGCAGCGTGAGACGGGCGAGATCACGGGCGGTGAGACACGCGCCACCGTCAGCCAGGGCGATACCTTCGCGGTCACAGGTGATGTGATAACAGCCTTCCAGGCCTGCGGCCTCGACAATCTCGATCAGCCATTCCCGCAGGCTCTTGCCACTCTCTTGTTCTATGAGCCACGCCAGCGCATCGGTGTTGGTCGACTTGTAGAGATGATGGCCGGTGCGGTTCTCGAGGTCGCCGCCGGTGACCGCAGCAACGAACTCCCGGATGGTCGGCTCGTCATCGCCTTCCAGTGGCAAACGCCAGCCCATCGCGGTTTCCATGCCGAAGCTGCCGCCAAGTGGGTCGCTGTAATCCTCGGTGAAATCATTGGCGACGTTCATGTCTGCGGTATCACGCACGGTTGCATCGGCATAACCCGAACCGAGCTCGGGCAGGTAACTCCCCATCGTGCGGCTCATGTCGACCTGCCCATCGGCGACGGCGCGGCCGAGCATCAGATTGACCGCCATCTTGGTGATCGACTGGATCGAATGGGTCCGGTCGGCTCCGAAATCAGGCGCATAGGCTTCGTAGATGACATGTTCACCACGCACGACGCAGAAAGCCGAGAAATGGGATGCCTCAAGGATGTCCTCAACGCCTGGATGTTTGCGGATGGTCCAGTCGATCTGCTTGGTAAGCGGCAACACAGAAGGCGCGCGCAACGAAAGGGCGTAACGCATCCGGGTGTGAAGATTGTGGAAACCATGGCGGCGCGTGTCGGGCTGGTTCCAGCGCGCCTTGTTGTCGCGGCCGGTCACGAGATCGGGATTGGGGACGCCATTGATGGTCATGATGCAGGGGTTCCGGTGTGGGGTGTGTCGTCTGGGTCGATGACGGCCTTCACGGTCGCCTCGGGAAAGACCATGCCGGGTTCGCGATCATAGCTGAACAGTGCGATCAGGCGCGGCTTAGCTGTGTGCCCGACCGGGGCGACGCGATGGATCGAGCGACGTCCTCGGAAAAGCGCGAAAGTACCCGGTTCCAGCGGCAGCCGCCGGATTCGCTCGGAGCTTCCATCAAAAACCCGGGCGACTTCGTCGTAGTGTTCGTCGTTCTCATCACGCAGGAACGGGACATGTTCGAAGTCGCCACCCTCGTCTGGTGACTGCAACAGCAGCGAAACCACGCCATCGTTGGTATCATAATGCCAGGCAAGCTGGTCGTTTTCGGCCTCGATGTGGAACTCCAGCGAGAGCCATGGATCGGCACTGCAATGCAGGGTCTCGAAGCCCAGCACGCGGCGGACGAATTCGGTCAGCACCGGCCACTCGAAAAGGCGGGGCCACGTGCTTTCATCAACCAGCATGTCGCGCGTGATCGTGCGCCCGCTGTTGCGGTGCATGGCCCGGCGCGGGTGGTCTTCGGGGAAGCCACTGTTGTCCATCCACCCATAGGGTGTGCGCATCCGGTCGCGCCGGTGAGCCTGTGGGAATAACGGTTCGACGTCTGCGACCAGGGCGGCAAGTGCTTGCGGCCGGATGAAACCGGGAAGAAACGCAAGCGCACCGGCATCAAGGTCATGACGCAGGCCGTCGACCAGAGCACGCCCATCTGGTGCATCGAGGCGGTCAATCGGGTAACGATCGAGATCGATCAGGGAAGACGGGTCCATCGATGTTCTCCCGGTTTCGCCGCATCAAACGCCCGGCAACACGTTGTCGTCAAGTGCAGCTTGCCAACCCTGTGGGCGCCGTTTAATCGTAAACCATGATGGATTGGATGAAGCCATGACGGGATGGATCGAAACACACCGCAATGTGGTCACGACCTGGGATTGCGATCACCAGGGCCACATGAATACGGTGAAGTACTACGAGAAATTCGACGTGGCGGGCTGGCACATGATCCAGCGTTCCGGCGCCCGGCGTGAACGGCTCGAAGCAGATCAGACCGGCTGTGTCGACGTCCGCATGGAACTCGACTTCCTCGGCGAGATGATGGTCAATGACCCCCTGCTGATCGAAAGCGGGGTCGAGAAGATCGGCAACACCTCGTTCACCTTCCGCTCGCGCATGTCGAACGTGAACACCGGCGAGATCGTCGCCTACGGCCGTTGCACGACGGTCTATTTCGATCTGGCGAAACGCGAAAAGAAACTGCTTCCCGACGACATTCGCGCCGGGCTTGAGGCACTCCTGATCAACGAAGACTGAAGCCCGGAAAAATGATTGCGTGGGCCGGTTCGGCAGTATGCCTCTGAACGTCTTGTTGTTCCGGCACGGATGGAAGACGGCCTGAGCCGCGAGCCACTCCAAGCTGCATACCCCCCATCTGGAAACGATCAAACGCCATCTGGATGCTCACCGCTGACCAATAGGACCGACTGTTCCTGCTTTGCCCGGGCGCCAGCATAGGTGGCGACGCCATAGGGCACGATGTAGGTCAGAACCAGCTTCAACCATGCGATGTCGCCACCACCGATCAGAACATCGCCCTGGTTGATCACGACCAGAAGGGTGCCGATCAGGGCGCTGACCCGCAGCGAACGCATGACGATTACCCGACTGCTTGCAGCCTCCAGAAAGGTTGGCTGTGGTCGCAACGGTTCAGAAGAGATGATCGATGGGAATGGAGTAGTTCAGCGTGATGTTCTCGGTTCCAGGATTGCTGTCATAAATGCCGGCATTCGAGAGATGGGAAATTTCCAGACCAAGCCGTGATCGGTCATCGAACCGCCAGGCAACCGAGATGGCAGAACGGAATTCCACAACACCGCCCAGATCCTTGCCGCCACCGTTGGAGAAAGCACCGACCGAGAAACTCGGACGCACGACGACTCGCTCGCCAAGATTGACATCGAGAAAGACGCCCGCATAACCATAAAGCCCGCCCTCGGCAGTGACGAAACCGCCAACCATGGGTGCCAGATACAGGTCCTTGTAGTCCGAGCGATATTCAACACCAAAGACTGCCGTGGTCTCGTCATCGTTGACGTCGAATCCGCCGCCCCGAATGGAAAGGAACGGTGGATCCTCTTCGGCCGCAACCGGTGCAGCCGCGACGGAGCACACTGCCATGATCACAATTGCCAACCAACGCATCATATCCTGACCCCGTAATCGTCTGGTGGCGCATCCTAACGAACCGTTTCCTGTGGTCAAAGGCGCATTTGGGTTAACTTGGATCATGGCACTTTGTAAAAACTGCCCGATCGTCATCGTGATGGCCGTGGCCGCGATAGCCCTGCCATCTCTGGCCCAGACCTTTCCCGGCTCCCTGGACAGCATGCAGGAGTTCCGCGTCGTTGCCGTCCATGACGGCGATACCGTTGCGCTGGATGACGGTCGTCAGCTCCGTCTTGTCGGAATATCCGCTCCGAAATTCTCATCTGGTTATCAGACGGATGAGAAACAGCCGCTGGCCCGAGCGGCCACGTAGGCGCTGAGTGATCTGGTTCTCGGCGAGGTCGTCTTGCTGGTGCCCGGCGATGCTCCCGTCGACCGGCATGGCCGTGTTCTGGCCCATTTGGTCCTGGCTGACGGTCGCTGGGTTCAGGGTGCCCTGCTCGCATCTGGTTGGGCACGGGTCTACAGCTTCGCCGACAATCGCGCCCTGATTGCCGAAATGCTGGCTCTGGAAGCAACCGCCCGAGCCGCCGATGCCGGCTTGTGGGCCGACTGGTTTTTCGGGATACGCGATGCTTCCCGCCCCGACAGCATTCCGGTCGACCGCTACGAACTCGTCGAGGGGGTCGTCACCGGCGTGGCCGAGTTCGACCGGCGGGTCTATCTGAACTTCGGCGACGACTGGCGCACCGATATGACGGTCACGGTTTCGCCGCATCAACGCGCCATCTTCCGCAATGCGGGCATGGACTTTGCCGATCTTGAGGGCAGGACCATCCGCGTGCGCGGCTGGACCGGCTGGTACAATGGTCCGATGATCGAGATTGATCATCCCGAACAGATCGAGGTTCTCGAGTGATGTTGAACTGGTTGCGTTCCCTGCCGTTCCTTGTCCTTATCGGGCTGATGGCCGCCCTACTCGGCGCCTGCTCGACCAATCCTGCGACCGGCCAGTCGGACTTCACGATTGTTTCGGCCGCAGAGGAGCGCCAGATCGGTGCAGAGGCCCACCCCCAGGTCGTCGAACAGTTCGGTGTCTATGAGGAATTTCCCGATCTCAACGCCTATGTCGCGATCATCTCCTCGCGTCTCCACAGTGTTTCAGAGATGTCGAACCAGCCCTTCACCTTCAGCCTGCTCGACAGCGACATGGTCAACGCCTTCGCGATACCGGGTGGTTATGTCTATGTCACACGCGGGCTGATGGCGCTGGCCAACAGCGAAGCTGAACTCGCCGGCGTGATCGGCCACGAGATCGGCCATGTCATCGCGCGCCACGGTGCCCAGCGCATGACCCAACAGACCCTTGCCGGTCTTGGCGTTGCGGTGGTTGGAATCGCTCTGCAGGATCGCAACCTGATGAACCTGGCCGGGGCCGGGGCAATGGCCTGGATTACCGGTTACAGCCGCAGCCAGGAACTGGCGTCCGATGAACTGGGCGTGCGTTACCTGACCCGTGCCGGTTATGACCCCTTCTCCATGGCCAGTTTCCTGGAGCAGCTGGAGCGCCAGTCGCAACTGGCACGCCAGTTCGCTTTCCAGGACAACGAGCCGGATCCGGCCAACAGCTGGTTCGCCACGCACCCGCGCACCCAGGATCGTGTCGTCGCCGCAGCAGAGATCGCGAGCATCGGCCTGGTCGACCCGTTTGTCGGACGCAACACCTATCTGCGCCAGATCGACGGCATGGTCTTTGGCGACAGCCCGGCACAGGGTTTCATTCGCGGGCGCGTCTTTTCCCACCCCGAACTGCGCCTGACCTTCGAAGTGCCTGACGGCTTTCGCATGGTCAACGCACCGACCCATGTCACCGCCTTCAACCGCGACGGAGCAGCGATCATCTTCGACGGCGGAGCCTATTCGGGTGGTTCGATGGTGAACTACACCCAGACATGGATCACCGAACTGGCTGGCCGCCAGATGGCGCTCAACGATCTCGAGAGCATTACAATCAACGGCATGGAGGCGGCGACGGGCTGGGTGCGCCTGCCCCTGCAACAGGGCGATTCCGAAGTCCGACTTCTGGCGATCCGTTACGGCTCCGACACGGTCTATCGTTTCGTCTTCATAGCGCCCGTGGGTCAGGCTTCAACTCTGGCCACACCCTTCCGGCGCACCACCTACAGCTTCCGGCAGCTTTCGGGATCGGAAGCGCAGGCATTGAAACCCTTGCGCATCAGGATCGTGCAAGTACGCGCCGGCGATACGATCACGACCTTCGCCAATCAGATGCAGTTCGAGAATCTCCAGCGCGAGCGATTCATGGTGCTGAACGGCCTGACCTCCGAAGCCGATCTTCAGGCCGGAATGCTGGTCAAGGTCGTCAGGGAGTAGCTCACCCTACCGTGCCTGATGCGACCAGGCCTTCAATCTCCTCGGCGCTGAATCCGGCCTCTGCCAACACTTCGCGGCTGTGTTGGCCGTGGCGTGGCGGCGGTCCCGACAAAGCCGGGCCGCCGTGCTCAAACCCGAAAGCCGCGACCGGAAACGAGAGTGTCCTGCCACCGCTCTGAAGTTCGCTTTGTGCCATCACCCCGCGTGTTGCCGTCTGCTCTTCGGCGAGGGCTTCATCGATTCGCCGCACCCTGGCCGCAGGAACACCGGCATCGTTGAGGCATTGTTCCCAATAATCCGCCGGCCAGTCGAGCAGAATACCGGCAAGGCGCGCACGATCCGGTTCGGCGACAGCATCAAGCTCGGCACGGGTCATGGCCTCGCGTTCGTCCGCGATTGCCGCTTCACCCAGAGCACGCCAGGTGCGCACGACCTGACGCTGGGTCGCGGC
>JABIUG010000272.1 GCA_018700655.1 Rhodospirillaceae bacterium
ATCGATCACCGTGGGAATCACCTTGTTGGGATTCATGGCGATGTACTCCGGCGTATCGAGCCCGCCGAAGGCGCCGCCGATATCTTCGCGGTCGTAGGGAACGCCCAGTTCTTCCAGGGTCCAGGTGACCTTTTGCACATTGGACGAGGTCGCGCGGCCCAGCACCTTCAGCATGGTTTGCTCCGTTGGTTGGTTCGCGACACCATGGCCGCACCGGGAGATGAATTCCAGCAGGGTGATTTCAGATGTCGAAAACGATCACAACCGACGACGGCACCACACTTCATGTCGTCGAATCCGGCCTTGCCCAAGGGCTGGTCCTGATGTTCTGCAATTCGCTGGGCACCGATCACCGCATGTGGGACGGCCAGGCCAGGCGTTTCGGTGGAGACTATCGCATCGTGCGTTACGACCGGCGCGGGCACGGGGGCTCATCGGCGCCACCGGGACCCTATTCGTTCGAGCGCCTGGGACGTGACGCTCTGTGTGTGCTGGATGCGCTGGAAATCGACAAGACCTGGTTCTGCGGTCTTTCCATGGGCGGCATGACGGGCATGTGGCTCGCCGCCAATGCCGGCGAACGGTTCCACGGCCTGGTCCTTGCCAACACGGGGGCGCACATGCCGCCGCGCGAGATGTGGGCTGAGCGTATCGACATGGCCCGTGCCGGCAATCTGGCGCTGATGGTTGAAACTGTCCTGGGTCGCTGGTTCACGGCGGATTTCCTTGAGACCAACCCGGACGCAGTCGAGCATATCCGCCGCCAGTATCTGGCATCTTCGAGTGAAGGTTACGCGGCATGTTGCGAGGCAATCCGGGACCTGGACCAGCGCGAGATGATCAAGACGATCGATCGCCCGGTTCTGGTCATCGGCGGCAGCGAAGATCCCGCCACGACACCGGCCCATTGCCGATTGGTGGCCGACAGCATTCCCGGTGCGGCCTATGTCGAACTGGCCGGTGCGGCGCATCTCTCCAACATTGAAAGAGCCGAAGCCTTCAATGAGGCGCTGGACGGTTTTCTGCGGTCCTCCCGGCGTTGATTTCCTGAAGATCGCGCCGAACAGGCTGTTCGCATCACGGTGAGAGTCGGGAACGTTCGCTCCACGTGGCAATTGACCCGTCGGGCTACAGGGTCATAAACGGCCTAGGGATCCGTTGGTCAGCGCGTCAGACGTGTCGGCGGTGTTCCTTTTATTGGTAGGAATCATGAAAACGAAAATTCTGTCGGCCGCGCTTGGCGCGGCGATGGCTATGGGATACGCCGCTGGCGAAGCTCAGGCTACACGCAAATCATCCTGGCTTGCCTGGCCTCACGACGAGTTGACGATCAGGCTGATGGCCCTGCCGGAATGGGGCCGGTCGGTGGATAGCCGCCGTCTTCATCATGCCGCTCGGTGCCTTCGACCGGCGGATTAAAGACACTGAGAATGTGGCTGTCGACCGCCACCTTGAGGTGATGGGGGTCGTTCGGACCGACACAATAGACACCGCCCGTGCTGATCGTGTGGGTCACGCCGCTTGCCGTTTCGGTAATCTCGACCTCGCCGTCGAGCACGATGTTGGCTTCCCAATGGTTTTTGTACCAGAGATCGGCTTCGCGCCCGGCCTGGAAGCGCACATCGGAGTAAGAGAACCCGAGATTATCGGACTTGAGCAGCAGTTTTGCGAAACGTGACGCACCCCCGGCTCTTTCGAACGCATGGCCGGCAGCTTCAGCCTCAGCCCAGGTCTTCACGAACATGCGCTCCTTGCCCTCAGGCGCGACACCGCTGGCGGCATAGGTGCCTTCGGCGTCATGGCTTTCGTTGCCCTGGAGCGGCGGATTGAAGACGCTGATGATGCGGAAACCGACGTTTCCGGTGTTCTCGATACGGTGCCGGTCGCGTGGCCCCACGCAATAGAGCATGCCGGGTTCCAGGTTCCAGACCTGGCCGGTTGTCATATCTTCCAGCGTACCGGTGCCCTGGCGCACATAGTTGGCTTCCCAATGGTTCTTGTACCAAAGAATGGCATCGCCACCGGGGAGGCCGCGCGCTTCCGAGAGGCTGAAACCCATGCCGTCGGAGGCATTGAGCATACGAAGCGCGCTCGACTTTCCCTGATTGATCGAGAGCAGGCGGCCCCCGGATTCCATCTCTTCGAGTGAACGGATCAGCATGGGTTTTCTCCTTTTTCGGTCAGGCGGCCGTGTCGATCTTGATGAGATGAAGATCGCTATGGGCCAGCAGGTGGTGGTCGTCTCCAGGTTCCAGACAGTAAAGCATATCTGGCCCCAGGAGTGTTGCGTCGCGGCTCGTCTGATCCGTCAGTTCGCCGCGGCCAGAGACGATGTATCCAATCTTCCAGGTATCTTGGCGTTGCTCCGTCAGACAGGTGTTCTTGGGCGAGCGAACCTCTGATGCAGAGCAGCCGATGCCGTCTCCTGTGCTGAGCAGGGATATGTTCCCGGCAGTATCAGGGCGCTCGAAGCTACGAACAAAACTTGTCGGCACCGCCAAAGCGCCTTTCAGGGCCGGATTGAAGAGGCCCATCACCTTCATATCGTGTTCGATCGTGAGACGGTGTTTCTGCCCTGGCCCCATGCAACTGACTGTACCGGGAACCAGGGCCGTGATCTCGCCGGTCGCCGGGTCCTCGAAACGACCGTGGCCTTCCAGCACCAGCATGACTTCCCAGTGGTTCTGGAAACACAGATCCCAGCTTTCGCCGGCATGGGCTGTCGCGATCGTGAGGCAAAACCCCGGACCGTCCTGTTTGGTCAGCAATGGTGCAGGCGAGTTGCCTTCGAAATCGGCCAGCGTGCGGGTAAACACCAGAGTCAACCCGGGCCTGGCGGCAGGGGGGCGGTGGGAGGATAACCTCCATCGGCATCGTGCATTTCCGTACCGTCAAGCGGCGGATTAAAAAGGCTCGCAATGTGAAGACCATCTTCGGTTGCGAGAACGTGAGGGTCGTCGGGCCCGACGCAGTAGAGCGCACCGGGAGCCAGCAAGATGCGTTCACCCGTGGTCTCATGCGTCACCGTGCCACTTCCGGCGATCACGTAGTTCGCTTCCCAGTGATTTTTGTACCAGAGCCGGTTTTGCGTTCCGCCGTGGATCGTCACATCCGACCAGGTGAAACCAAGTCCGTCTTGCGCCAGCAGGTAACGCAGCAAGGTCGCCGTGCCCGTCACGCTGGTTTTCTCGTGGCCCGCCGCCCGCAGACTGTCGGGTGTAGCGACCCACATTTTCGGTTTGCCCGGCGGCACGGGCCCGCCCGGCGGATAGGTGCCTTCATCGTCGTGATTTTCGTGGCCTATCACCGGCGGATTAAAGACACCAAGCGCCCGGCAAGGCGTCAGGTCTGTCACCAGATGGCGGTCGTTGGGGCCCACGATGTACATGTCGCCCGGTCCCACGATGTACATGTCGCCCGGTCCCAGTTCCCAGCGGTCGCCTGTGTCCTCGTCTTCGAGCAGGGCGCGGCCCTCGAGCATGTAGCTGGCTTCCCAGTGGTGCTTGTAGAACAGCCGGTGCGGCCCACTGACCGGTGCCGTCACGACCGAGACCGAGAACCCCAGCCCGTCGCCTGCCAGCAACAGCCGCGCCGTTTCAGCGCCACCATGGGAGATCGAGGCGGTCGGTGCGCCATCCATGCGTCGATGAAACATATTCAGCCCGCCTGCGGGCCGGGCGGAACCGGGCCGCTTGGCGCATAGGCACCGTCCTCGTCATGTTGCTCATCACCGACCAGGGCCGGAGAAAAGACCGAAAGCAGATGAAGGTCGGTATGGGCATGCATGCTGTGACGGTCGTCAGGGCCGACGTTGTAAAGCATGCCCGGTTCCATCTTCCAGACGTCACCGGTGGCGTGGTCATGGACTTCGCCGGAGCCTTCAAGAATGTAGTTGGCTTCCCAATGATGTTTGTACCAAAGGTTGTTCTTGTTGCCGGCGGCAAGGTTCACGTCGCTCAGCGTGAAGCCCATGCCGTCCTGCTTCAGCAACATACGAACGGCAAGCGAGCTGCCCGCCGCTACGGTTTTCTCACGTCCTGCGGATCGCAGCTCTTCGACCGTCCTGACAAACATGCGGTCGGCACCCGGCGGCAGTTCACCTGTCGGCGGATAGGCACCGTCGTCATCGTGGGTTTCATCGCCCACGAGAGGCGGATTGAAGACACTGACGACCTGAATGTCGGTTACGGCCACGACACGGTGGCGGTCGTCGGGCCCGACACAGTAGAGCGCACCGGGACCAAGCTCCCACGAAAGGTCTCGGGCCAGATTGGTCTCGCTCATGGTTCCAGCAACAACATAGTTGGCTTCCCAGTGGTTCTTGTACCAGAGCACGGATTCCTCGCCGGCCACGACACGCACATCGGAGAAGGTGAACCCCATGCCATCAGTCTGGGTGAGGAAACGTATGGCCCGCGCTCGCCCGTGCGCGATGACCCGTTCCTTGCCTTGGGCCCTCAGGCCCTCAAGCGTGCGTACAAACATCGTTGCTCCCTTCAGGCCTGCCACGCCTCGGGCACATCGCCCGTTGGCGGATAACCGCCTTTGTCGTCATAGCGTTCGTCGCCTTTGATCGGCGGATTGAAGATGCTTAGAAAACGCACACCGTTGGTGTTGCTGACGCGATGTTTGTCCCTGGGGCCGATCACGAACATGTCGCCGGGTGTCAGCGCATGTCGTTCATCGGTTGCCTTGTCCCAGACCTCTGCGCTGCCTTCGACCAGATAGTTTGCCTCGCAATGGTTGCGGTACCATAGGTCGATTTTCTCGCCGGGCGTGGTCCGCAAGTCCGAGAGTGAGAGTCCGGTTCCGTCGGCGGACAACAGGGGGCGGCGCACGCTCGAAAAGCCGGTACTCAGCATCTTCTCCTCGATGTCGCCGGGTTGGCGCACGAACATGGTCCGCCCGCCTGGCTCCCAGCCCGCGGGCAGGTCACCGGATTCGGGGAAACCGTCGGGTCCGTGCGGCGCGCCCTCGTCTATCGCCGGATTGAAGAACGACACGACCTTCCATGGTCCCGCCAGTTCCAGGCGGTAGCGGTCGTTAGGGCCGACGCAATAGAAGGCGCCGGGACCCAGTGGTTTTGCTTCGCCGGAGCCTTCGAGGATCATATTGGCCTCGATATGGTTCCTGTAGTGCAACGGGTAACCGGTGCTGTCACCATCGATCATCAGTGTGGAAAATGAAAAGCCGCAGCCGTCTTCCTCGGCCAGACAACACATGGCGTGCGCCTTGCCGTCGGCGACCATGCGGTCGCGGTGGGTTCCGGCGATGTCGGCAGGCTGGATGACACGCATGGTTCCCATGCTCCCTGAAGTGAAAGGCCATGACACAGCACTTGTCAGACAACCGCAACCCTGCGCGCGGCATGATAAACTGTCGGCGAACTAGCTCGAGCCAGACTGTAGTTTCTGATCGTGCTGATGGTTTTCACAACAGGAGTTTGGCACATGGAGAGGATCAACCAGGGCGACTATGCGCGCGCGGGCAAGGAAATCGTGGCCGAGGACGCCGACCTTCAGGTTTCGGTGCTGACCCTGGATGCCGGGCAGGCTGTGCCCTGGCATTTCCACTCCGAAATTACAGACAGTTTTGTTTGCCTTGAAGGCGAACTTATCGTCGAAACCAGGGCGCCGCGTGGCGAACACCAGTTGATGCCGGGTCAGCGTTGCGCGGTCGGCCCCAAAATCGCACATCACGTCCATGGCAGAGACGGGGCGGCGTGCAAGTTTCTGCTCGTGCAGGGAGTCGGAACCTACGACTACATCCCGGTCGGCGGTTGAAACCGGACGCATGCGCGCCCGATCTGCGTTGAAGACCCGTTCAGATGTTCGACAGCCCCATCACCGTGCCGCGCTGCGGGTTTCGACATCCGGCGTGGGGCAGGCGGTGCTGCCCGTGATCTGGCGCGCCAGGTACTGGCCGAACTCGAAATTGGGCCGCTCCAGGTAACTCAGATGGCCGGACCGGGCGAGGTTCGCCTTCATGCCCTGATGCACCAAAGCCGTGCCGATGCGGTCTTCTTCGTTGACCGCATCCAAAATCTCCTTGGTCTTGGCGATGTGTTCGGCCCCTTTGGGGTCATCGATAAAATCGGGCGCCATGCCGCCGCCGTAGAGGATTTTCACCTGGTCGGGCCCATGGGGCTGGAGCACGAGATACCAGAAGTATCCCGGCGTGATCGTGATCATGTGGCCGGGATAAACCGTGACCAACGCGGTCGTGCGCCGCCACTCACCCTCCAGATAACTGCAGTCGGGATGGGCATTGGCCAGGGCGAACTCGGATTCCTTGGTGATCCAGTGGTAGTTGAAGGTCGCTCCACCCGGCGGCATGTCCATTTCCGAGACCTTGGACTGGTTTCCGATGGTCGGGCCATGGAGCTGGAAGAGGTGGTAGCTCTCCATGAAATTCTCGGCCAGAACCTTCCAGTTCGTGTCCCAGATATGTTCCTCGCGGAAGGTCTCGCGATAGTTTTCGAACTGGTAGCGGCCCGTGACGATATCCCGGACCGGCGCA
>JABIUG010000273.1 GCA_018700655.1 Rhodospirillaceae bacterium
CATCCGGGACTCCACGGGCGCTTGGTGCCGGAAACCGGCGCCTTGCTTGCAGCCATCCGCGCCTGCGTGCCCAATCACCCCTGCACGACCGTCGGCAAACCGGAACCGGCGATCTTCCAGGAAGCCCTTGACCTGGCAGGGTGCGACGCTGCTGACGCCATCATGCTGGGCGATAACCCTGCAACCGACATCGCCGGTGCCCGTGCCTTGGGCATGGATGCGGTCCTTCTGGGAAACCACCCTGATGCCGAGGTCGGCTCCGTGGCGGAACTCGTCGCCTGAGCTTCAGCTATCCGGCGCCAACAGCTCGAACGGCGCAGTCGCGCATCTGACACCGTTGATCTGAATTTCGATCTCGTGCCGTCCGGGATAGTGACGTCGGGTCGTGCGTTCCTGAAGCGAGCGGCGCGTGCGGATCGCGAGGCTCTCACCTACCGCAAGCTCCAGCTCCTTCAGCTTGAAGACCTTCGGTGCGGTCTCGCCATGGGCTTTCATGTAATGCACGACATAGTCGAGCGCGAGCTGTTGCCCGGCCTTGGCTTTGGAGATCAGGTCGAAGGTGATTTCGACCGTGCCCTCCCAGACGACCTGCGACGGCGAGACTGTTAGCCCCTCAACCTCGATCTCAGGCTGTTTACCGAACCCGAACAGGGCAAGCGCACGCCTGTCGCCCGCCTTGATCAGGCTGCGGCAGGCATGTTTGGCCGTATTCGGGTCGCGGCGGTCCCAGCCGTCCACCAGGTCGAGCATGGTTCCGGCGTGGTCTTTGCCGATATCGTTGAGATGATTGGCGACCGACTTGCGGACATAGAGCTCGGGATCGCCGCGCAGAGGCTCCAGGATCGGGAAAGCACGGCTGGGGTCCTCGATCAAGTGATCCAGCTTGAATGACCAGGGCAGGCGCGGACGGCTGCCTTCGCTCGCCAGGCGACGGACATGATGGTCGTCGTCACCGGCCCAGCGGGTCATCACGTCGAGCGTTTCCTGGGGATCGTCCAGGATGAAATGACGAATGGCGAACTCGGCCGAACCAAACCGCGTCAGACGGCGCAGGGCATCGAGCGAACGCGAACGATCATCCCGCCCGAAAAGGCTGACGAACTCCGGCGCGAACAAGGCGCGAAACTGGCCTTCGTAACGCGGCGCCACGGCTTCGACGACCGCCAGGGCAGAGGAATAGTCATCGGGCAGGAACTGGCCACAGAGCATAGCCGTCCGGCTCAGGCGTTCCTTCAGCGAGAGGCTGTCGAGGTCTTTCAGCGCAGCCTTGACGAACCCCTTCCTGTCGAAGCCCCGGTGTTCATCTGCCAGGGCGCCGGCGATCTCTTCAAAGAAGGCGCGGTCGAACCAGAGCTTGAGTTCGAAAGCCACCGCTCAGGCTCCGGTCACGGGATGGCGGTAAAAGGCCCACAACAGGCGCGCCGCCACACCACGCCATGGCCGCCAGGCCTCCCCCATCGCCTCGAGTTGTTTCTGCGTGGGGCGGGGGTCAAGATCAAAGGCGCGTCCTGCTGCGGCCTGCAGAGCGACATCACCGGCAGGCCAGGCATCGGCGCGGGCAAGACAGGACAAGAGGTAGACCTCCGCCGTCCAGGGGCCGATCCCCGGCAGGGCTACCAGCGCCCTTCTCGCATCGTCATCGGCCATGGCGCCCAGATCCCGAAACAAGCCATTGGCGCAGGCTTCGGCAACACCATGGAACGCCCGGCCCTTGGCCATGGTCAGACCAAGCTCACGCAGGCGCTCGACAGGCAAGGCAATGACGGTGGCGGGGTCATCGGGGTCGAGTTCCGTCACGATCCGCCCCCAGATCGAGGCCGCCGCCTTCAGCGAGATCGATTGCTCCGTGATGACCCGCAAGATCGTCGCAAGTCCGGGCCGGGAAAGGCGCAGGGGCGGCTCACCGATGGCGTGATGGACCGCAATGAACCTGGACTCGAGCAGACAAAGCGCAGCGACACCCTCGGCAAGGGCCTTTCGTGTCCGGATCACAGGTGCTTTCGCCATTCGGATACCCCGCCATTGCGTCGCGCCGCAGGATGCCCACAATGGCCGCCGGTTTCGAGAACATCTTGCGAGAGCAAGGTCATATCAGGTCGGGACGACCTGATATGTGAATCTTGCTCTTTTTCAAAGGTTGAGAGACCGATTCACGGCTCAGGTCGAGTCGACCTGAGCCGATCGGGCTCTCGAACAGGAAGACAATCATGGGCGAACTGCAAACGGTTCCGGCGAGCGGCGGCAAGGCTGCGCACGTCAAGAAGGGCCAGCACATCAAGATCATCAACACACATGGCGAACAGGTCGTCGACACCTGGGCGTTCAACGCCGAGGACACGACCGAGTACATGGCGATGGACGCCACGCGCGCCTACAACCAGCGCATGTCGCCGCTGGTCGGTGACCACCTGGTCACCTACAAGCGCCGCCCGATCCTGACACTGGTCGAGGATACCTCGCCCGGCCGTCACGACACCCAGATGGCCGCCTGCGACCAGTGGCGCTACCACCTGCTGGGCGTCGAGGGCTACCACAAGAACTGTGCCGACAACCTCAGCCACAGCATGGGCGAGCTGGGCGCCAAGGAGACCCACACCCCGGCTCCACTCAACCTCTTCATGAACATTCCCTGGCAGCCCGACGGGACGCTGAGCTTCGATCCTCCGCTGACCAAGGCAGGCGACTATGTCGTGCTGCGCGCCGAGATCGATTGCATCGTTGCGATGTCGTCCTGTCCCCAGGACCTGCTGCCGATCAACGGCACGGACGGCAAACCGACTGAAGCGCATTTTGAGGTTTACTAGGATTCTTGCCTCTCGCTGATCCTCTCTTCCTCTTCCTGGCTGTCACGTCGATCCTGATCTCTGGAATCTCCAAGGGCGGGTTTGGCGGTGGCCTGGGCATTCTGGCCGTGCCGTTGATGGCGCTGGTCGTGAGTCCGGTCGAGGCGGCAGCGATCGTCGCCCCTCTGCTCTGCGCCATGGACCTGGTCGGCCTGCGTGCCTATTTGGGTCGCTGGGACAAACGCATCCTGCGCCTGATGATCCCCGGCGCGGTGGTCGGCATGGTGCTGGCTGCCCTTGTGTTCGACATGATCACCGCGTCGGGCATGCGCCTCTTCCTTGGCGTGATTGCACTGGGTTTTGCCCTGCACTACTGGACAACGCCGTTGCTGGGGCGTCTTTCGCCGGTCATGAAACCGTGGATGGGGCCCTTTGCCGGCGCGCTCTCGGGTTTCACCAGCTTTGTCGCCCATGCGGGCGGGCCACCGGTACAGGTCTTTGTCCTGGGCCTCAAACTCGACAAAACAGTCTATGTCGCGACCACGGTCGGTTTTTTCACGATGATCAACTACGCCAAGATCGTGCCTTATACCGCCATGGGTTTCTTCAACGAGATGACCCTGGTGACCTCGGCCGCGCTGGCCCCGCTGGCGTTGTTCGGCATGTGGCTTGGTATCCGGCTCCACGGCACGGTCAAACAGGCGACGTTTTACCGGATCTGTTACGCCATGCTGACCCTGGTGGGCATCAAGCTCCTGGCGGATGGTCTGGGCTTCTAGTCTTGCAGGCTTGTGCCGAAGCAGTCACCGTTGGCGCTGAACACACGAGCGGAGAACATCATGGCCGACAACGACCGCCGCGAACGCGGCGAAGCCATCACCACAGGCATGTGGGGCCAACCGCCCCAGGGCAACGACATCAATCAGGAGATGATCGACATTACGGTCGAGCATCTGTTTGGTGACATCTGGTCGCGTCCGGGGCTGGGGCTTCGCGATCGCTCCATGCTCACGGTCGCCACCCTTGTCGTCACCGGCAAGGAAGCCCAGTTGAAAACCCATCTCAAGGGTGCACTTGCCAATGGTCTCACGCGCGACGAGATCAAGGAGATGATGATCCACCTTGCCCATTACGGCGGCTGGCCCTGCGCCATGACCGGCCTGACCATCGCCAAGGCCGTGTTCGACGAGGCCGACGCCGAGGGCTGAGCGGGCTCCCGGAACTCCCGTGTCAGGAGGGAAAAGCCATGTACGACTTGCTCAGAAAGACCGCCAAGTGGTCTGTCGTCCTGTGGATCGCAGCCCTGGTCTGGGTCTTCCTCGATCCTAACTACCCGAGCGGTGTAGATCCCAGCGAGGTCAAGGTTCAGATCGCGGCCTGGATTGCGAGTGCCCTCGAGATCACCGTGGTCTGGGGGCTCATGGTTGCCGTTTTGTTGATTGTGGCTCGTTGTCTCCGCCCGCGCCCGCCGGTTGATCAGGAAAGCGACCCACCGGACCAACCTCCCACACAGTGAGAAAGCCGCGCCAGACATGACCGCCCCCTCGCCCGTCCAGCTGGCCCTGACGCAGAACCGCCTGGACGAGATCGCGCGCCAGATGGCCAAGGTCATGGTGCGCACGGCGCGCAGCACCGTGCTGAGTCTGAGTCACGATTTCTCCTGTTTTGTCAGCGACGCCGACGGCGCCATCATCAGCCAGGCCGATGGCTGCCCGATCCATACCGGCTGCGGCGGGCATTCGATCAAGGCCCTGCTCGCCGCTTTCGAGAACGATGTCCATCCCGGTGATGTCTTCCTGATGAACGACCCCTATGTCGCCGGCGGCAACCATCTGGCCGATTGGGTCGTTGCACGCCCGGCCTATCATGGAGGCCAGAGGATCGGCTTTGCCTGCAACCGGGCGCACCAGTCCGACATCGGCGGCGGCGCTGCCGGTACCTTCAATCCCAGAGCGACCGAAATCTGGCACGAGGGCATCCGCCTGCCACCGCTCAAGCTCTATCGCCAGGGCGAAGTCTGCGAGGATCTGTGGCAGCTCCTGCTGCTGAACTGCCGCACGCCCGACCTGATCGATGGCGACCTGCGCGCCATGGTGGGGTCAACCGAGATCGGCAGGGACCGGCTGGAAGAGATCGCCACCGATCTTGGCCTCGATCAGACCCGCGCCTGTTTCCGCGGCGTTCTCGACCACGGCGAACGCATGGCCCGCGCCTGCATCACCGATCTGCCCGACGGCGCCTGGCACGGCGAGGACTGGACCCACAACGACTGCTTCGAGGACATCGCCACACCCGTGCGGGTCGCGGTCACCATCAGCGGCGACGGCGTGCATGTCGACTTCGAAGGCACGGGTCCGCAGATGCGGGGCTTCAAGAATTCATCGGCCGCGAACACACAGTCAGCCGTCTACATGGCCATCAAATCCTTCTTCGACGCACCTCTGCCGCACAACGAAGGCGTGTTTCGTCCCATCACCATCGCGATGCCCGAGGGCTCTGCGGTCAACCCGCGCCCGCCCGCACCGACTTCGAACGGCACGATTGCGATCGCCCAGCACATCATCCACGCCGTGTGGCAGGCGCTGGGCCAGGCAGATCCCGATCTCGCCTGCGCAGGCTGGGGCCGCAGCGTGCATCCCACCATGTCGGGCCATACGCCCGAGACCGACCACCGCTACATCGTCTTCCACTTCCAGACCATGCCCGGCGGCGGTGCGCTCAAGGGCCGCGACGGCTTCGCCTCGGTCGGCCACCTCTCGTCGCTGGGCGGGCTCACCATCCCCAACATCGAACCCTACGAGCAGCTCTATCCCATCACCTTCGAACGCCAGGAGCTGCGCTGCGACGGCGGCGGACCCGGCACCTTCCGGGGCGGCCCCGGCATCGACTATGCCGTGCGCATGCACGAGGCCTGCACCATGCATTTCCGCAGCGAAGGCATTGGCCCCTCCAGCGGCTTTGGCGCCAACCACGGCCAACCCGGCGAAGGCGGCTTCATGGAAGTGACCGAAACTGACGGGACCCGCGATGTCCCGCCGCCGTTCAGCACCCGTAACTACGGTGCTTGCATCTATCACGCGCTCAGCCCCGGCGGCGGCGGCTGGGGCGCGCCGATGGAACGACCTGTCGCGCTGGTGCTTGAGGATGTTCTGGGCGGGCTGGTGAGCGTGGAGGCTGCGCGGGGCCTTTACGGTGTGGTGATGAGCGAGGACGGACAGGAAGCGGATCGCACTGCAACGACGCAGCTACGGGCCGTATGACACCTGCACGTGCCGCTTGGCTCACAATCGGTTTCGCGGCGTTGGTCCTGGCGATCCTGGGCGTCGCGCTTCCTCTTCTGCCGACAACGCCCTTCCTGCTGGTTGCAGCCTTCGCCTTCGCTCGTTCGTCGGACCGCTGGCACCGCTGGCTGCGCGAGCACCGCGTCTTCGGCCCGCTGATCGCCGACTGGCAAGAGCACGGCGCCATCGATCGCAGAACGAAGCTCCTCAGCGTTCTGGCGATGGCTGCGGCCATGGGCGCAGCCATCGCCATGAATGCCAGCCCTACCGTGCTCGGCATCCAGGCTGTCGTGCTGACCTGCGCCGCCGCTTTCGTGCTATCGCGTCCTTCGCCGCCAGAAGGGTGACAAGGACACAGGTTGGCGGCAGCGACGGATTTCCAACGGGATCACAATTCGGCCAGAAAAAGGGGCGGCCCAACTGAGCCACCCCTTCAATCTCGCCGCGAACAGCGGTTGCTTTACTCAGCAGCCTGCGGCTGCGCCATGGCGGTGCTTTCCTTGGGCTGGAAGATGCAGAAGATCTTGCGCACCTTACCGACGCTGTCCCACTGATAGATCATGCCCTTGGGCACCATGAAGGTGTCGCCGGCCCCATAAGTCGTCGACTGGCCGGTGCCGTCGGTGATCTTCACTTCACCTTCCAGGATATGCATCAGCTCGTTGCGCACGAAAGGCAGCGGCTTGGTGTGCATTTCCTCGGTTTCCCACAGACCGACCGTCATCTGCTGGGTCGCGTCCTGGAAGAACACCTTGGTGCCCTGCTTGGGCGTGCCGCCGATGTAACGGGACTCATCCTGTTCGCCGACGGGATCGAGCGCGACGCCATGGCCGAAGGTGCGGACCTTCAGGCCGTCGGCATCAAGTGCTTCGCCTGATTCGTCGGTGTGGATGACATAGAACTTGCGGATGTCCTCGCTCTGCTTCCAGACACAGGGCGTGCCCTTTGGAATAACGAAGCTCTCGCCGGCGCTGATCGTGTTCTCGGTGCCGTCCTCGTGAATCATCGTCACGGAACCTTCGAGCACCAGCATGTACTCGTTGACTTCATAGGGCCCGGCCTTGGTCGTCATCGGCGTGCAGGTCCAGACACCCGACGTCAGCGCACCGGTATCGTCAGTGAAGTAGTTGTGTCCGGTCTGAACGGGATCACCCGCAGTCAGCGCCTCGGCGGGGATCTTGTCCCACTCGATCAGGCCTTCGCCTGCGGGGCCCTGGGTGGAATAACTGATCGGTCTCAGGTCACTCATGTGTCGTCTCCTCTTTGGATTTTGTTACCGGCGCACCGCTGACGCGGCCCGTCTCATGTTCCCTCAATCACCGGGCGCTTGCTCCGCTCGCTTGGCTTTCGGCCCTGACTGGGCCGTCGCGCGGTCGCGCTCTGGCAAACGAACACCCTGGCGTTCTCTGGTGGTCTTACTCTGCCGCGTCGGCGACGCGGGCCATGGCTTCGTCGGGCTCGAAGATCACGTAGTTCTTGCGCACATAGGTGTCATTCTGCCACGAAATCATGGCGCCCTTTTCGACCAGGAACGTGTCGCCCGCGTTGAAGACATGGTCGCCCACGCCCTCTTCATGGATCGTCACGCTGCCTTCCAGGATCGACATCAGCTCATGGCGCGGAAACGGCCCTGACTTGGTCGTCATCGCGGTGGTGTCCCAGACACCAGACGTGAGCTGACCCGAGGGATCGGCGTGGTAGGTGTGGTTGTGATGGGTCGGAACCGCGCTCTCAAGGAACGAGGTGTCCTCGATCGGCGCCGCATCCAACTTGCCGTTGGGGCCGTGCGCCTCGAAGACGCGCGATTGCAACTTCGCGGGATCATCCGTTTCGGAGCCTGACGGATCCTCGAAGATGAAGAAGAACTTGCGGCAGTCCTCGGTCTGCTTCCAGGTCTTGAGCGAACCCTTGGGCATGAAGATCGCCTCGCCCGGGCCGGCGCGATGTTCAACACCGTCAGAACCGATCACCGAGGCCGAACCTTCCATCACGATGCAGTATTCGGTCGAGCCGTGGGGCTTTTCCTGGGAAGTAAACGGCGTGCAGTGCCAGACGCCGATCTTCAGGCCGTAGGCGTCATCTGCGAAATAGAGATGGCCGTGTTGCACGGGCTTGCCCGCAACACAGGCAGCTTCAGGAATCTCGGGCCAGGGCTGCAATTCCACGCCGGTGTCGAAACGCGTGACCTTTGACGTACTCATGGGTCGTCCTCCTCAAATTCTGTCTTGGACGCATTATGCACCAGAGCGCCTTGTCGGAACAGGTGACAAGACCGGCAAAATGCTGTTCGCTGCCGCGACTTTCCCTCCGGACCCCCCATGACATACCGAACCGGTCTCCTGCTTCTGACGGCTGCCGTCGTGATGGCCAGTTTCAACGGCCTGATCGTGCGTTCCGTCGAATCTGCCGATGCTTATCAGATCGTCGTCGTGCGGCATCTGTTCATGACCATCGGCCTGCTGGCCATTGGATACGTCATGAACCGGGGTCGCGGACTGGGATTGGCTTCTGCATTCAGTATGCCGGGCTTTGTCGCCTGCATCAGCTACGGCATCGGCAGCATCACCTTCATTATCGCCCTGAAACACACCACCGTCGCACAGACCCTGCTCATCATCACCGCGCTGCCCGTGACGACCGCCATCATGGCGCGCATCTTCCTCAACGAATCGGTACGTCCCAGCGCCTGGTTCGCGATGGCAGGTTCGCTCGTCGGCATCGCTGTGATGTCGGGCAGCATCTTCCAGGGCGGCAGCCTCTATGGTTTCATGATGGCGGTGGCGACGGTTGCGACCATGACCTATTTCGCCCTGGGGCTGCGTTGGGGCAGAAGCGGCAACATGATGCCCTCCATCGCCATGGGCAGCCTGGTTGCCGCCTTTGTCGCGGCCCTGATCTCTCCCTCTTCCCCCTTCGATGTCTCAACCCACGATCTGATCGTTCTGATGAGTTGGGGCGCGGTGATGAGCGCCGCCATGATTACCCTCTTCGTCGTGGCCGCACGTTCTGTTCCAGGTGGTGAAATGATGCTGTTCATCGCCGTTGAGGCGGCCCTGGGACCCCTCTGGGTGTGGTTGTACTTCGATGAAGTCCCGACCGAAGCGACGCTGGCCGGCGGCGCTTTGGTGCTGATCTCCGTGATCGGCTTTGCGATCGCCGGCATGCGCAAACAGACCCATCCGGGCGACACCTGATGCGCTACGGAACCGCCGTCATCGTGATCCTTATCGCGACTTCGCTTTCGAGTCTGAACGGGATCTTCGTGAATTCGTTCGAAGGCATGACCGACTGGACCATCGTCTTCTGGCGTCACCTCTTCGTGGGCATCGCCATGTTTGTAGGCTTGATGCTGGTCTATCGTAAACGGTTCACTGGCGTCCTGCGCAGCCAGGGCTGGATCGGACTGGGTGGCGCCGTTGCCTTTGGTCTGAGCACGCTCTTTGTCACCATGGCGCAACACCGCGCGCCGGTCGCTGATGTCATGTTTGTCCTGGCCAGCGTGCCGTTCCTGACCGCCCTGCTGGCCTGGGTTGCACTGCGTGAGGCGATCCACACGATCACCTGGTTTGCTCTGGGCGGAGCGGCATCGGGAATTACTGTCATGGTTCTGGGCAGCCTGGGTTCGGGCAACATGACCGGAATGCTTCTGGGCATCGGAGCCGCGCTGACGATCGCGACCTTCGCGGTCATCCTGCGCTGGGGCAAGGCGATCGACATGATCCCGATGTTCGCCCTGGGTTGCCTGATAGCAGCCGCGGTCGCTCTGCCCTTCACGATCGACGATCTCGCATTCGACACCAGACACCTGCCGCTGATGCTGCTCTGGGCCGTCGTGATTTCGCCGATCTATTATTCGCTCTTCGTCGTGGGCTCACGCCACATCCCGGGCGGCGAACTGATGCTCGCCCTGCCGGTCGAAACGATCGAAGCAGCGATTCTAGCCTGGCTCCTGCTGAGTCAGGTCCCGACCCAGCAAACCTTCATCGGCGGTGCCATCATCATGGTTTCGGTCAGCGTCCTGGCTTACTTCCGAATCCGTCAGGAACATCGGAGCTAGGCTGCACTGTCGGAGCGCTCCATGGCACCCACGGTGTCGACACGCGAATTCTTGTTGGTTTTCGATTTATAACTGTGAACTGTGTAACGCGCTGTCCAACCTCTCGAAGGGAAAACGACCATGGCCATATCGGGGCGTCTCGATATCGCGGCAACGGGCTATCCGTACTGGTGGGACGCCACGCCGCTGGTCGACCCCGGCGGCACCGTGCTACCGGGTGAAGTCGACGTCGTCGTGATAGGCGCCGGCTGGACCGGTCTCAGTGCCGCCCTGACCCTGGCCAGGGCCGGTCGTGATGTCCTGGTGCTCGAAGCGAACGCGCCCGGTAGCGGTGGCAGCACGAGGAACGCCGGTGCTTTCGGCAACAACCTGCGTGCAAGCTTGAGCAGGTTGATCGAACGCTACGGCGAGTCGACCGCTCTTGATCTGGCGCAGACCGCGCAACACGCCTTTGCGTTCAGCAAGAACCTGATTGAGTCGGAGCAGATTGACTGCGATCTGCAGGATCTCGGCAGGCTTACCTGCGCCTATCACCCGGTGCATTATGAGTCGATGGCCCGTGAAGCCGAGTTGGTACAGCGCGTGCTCGGGGTCGACTGCCGCATGCTGACCGCAGCAGAGTTGCGCGGCGAGCTCGGTACCGATCAGTACCACGGCGCAGAGCTCAAGGAGAGCTCCTACGTCATGCACCCGGGCAAGTACCTGCTTGGTTTGCTGGAACGTTGCCGCTCGGCTGGTGTCACCATCCTGGGTGACACGCCGGTAACACAGCTACACAGAGGCGAGAAGGAAGTTGTCACCAGCCGCGGCAAGGTGAGAGCGAAAGAAATCCTGGTCGCCACCAATGCCTACACGGGCGACTTTTTGCCTGAGCTGAAACGCAAGCTCATTCCGACCGGCGCCAACATCATCGTCACCGAGGCGTTGGAAGAGAGTTTGATGCGCGCCGTACTTCCACGCGAACGGATGGCCATTGATACCCGGAGAATCTATCGCGCCTTCCGCCCCACGCCAGATGGCAAACGTCTCTTGTTTGCCGGGCGTTCAAGCGATCCGCGGCGCGGTCCGCAACACAACGGTGAAATCCTGCGCAAGCAGATGGTTGATTTGTTTCCGATGCTCGCGAACACAGAACTCAGTCATTCGTGGGGTGGATACGTCGGTTTCACGTTCGACTACCTGCCCCATCTCGGTGAGCTTGACGGTGTGCATTATGCGATGGGGCTCAATGCCGCAGGCGCGAGCATGGCACCTTACCTTGGCAATCAGATCGCGTTACGCATGCTCGGGCAACGCGACGACGACGGCTTGCTGGAGCGTTTCGAGTTCAAGTCCTGGCCCTTCTACAGCGGCGAACCCTGGTTTCTGCCGTATGTCCTCGCCTTGTATCGGCTCCTGGACAAACTCGGGCGCTAGATCGGATTCAGGCGGCGCTATCGAAGATCACCACGGCATTGGCTTCGACATCGTCCCAGTTCATGTCGATTCCCAGCCCGGGCCGGTCCGAAGCCCCCACGCAACCGTGGGCATCAAGCACCAGCGGGTTGCGGACCGGATAATCGAACCGTTCCGACGGGGCCGGATGTTCGAACCAGTTGGCGCCCGACATGCCCAGCATCACATGCAGGTTGACCTGCTGGCCCGGACCAAATGCATAGGACTGGATTTCGACGGGAACCTCCATCGCGCGGGCCAGGCCCATGGCCTTGATCGCTGTTGTCACACCACCGACATTCAGCGCATCAAAACGCAATCTGGACCACGCCTTGCGTTCGAGCCCAATGCGCCAGTTCTCAAGCCCGACAACCGTGTTTCCGGCGGGGATGATATCAACACCAACGGCGCGATTGAGTTCGACATAGGCATCCAGGTCGGTGTCGGGCAACGGCGCCTCGAACCAGTCAAACGGCCCCTTGCTCATGGCCTCGCCTATCCGGACGGCCTCGTCAAAGTCGTGTTGTTGTTCATGGTCGGTCATGAACCGGATCTTGCCGTCGCCATAGGCCTCGGAAATCACGCGAATCAGCTCCACATCGAAATCCGGTTCCGTCTTCATATGCAGCTTCACTGCACCGTAACCCATCGCCACGCAACGTTGGGTGATGTCGAGATAGGCTTCGATCGTGTCGAACGCGTCGACGCTGGCCTGGGCCGGAATGCGCTCACGGTAGCCACCCAGGAGACGATAGAGAGGCTGCCCGATCCCACAGGCATAGGCGCCCCACATCGCGCAATCGAGCAACGAGATAGCACCCCACGGCCCCGGGCCGGCCTCGCTCAGGAGTTTTTGGGTCAATTCGGCCCGCCGTGCAGGGTCGCACCCGATCATACGCTCAGCCAGGGGCTCGAGCTCTCGTGCGATCCAGCCCGCATCACGTCTTGGAAATCCACCAAAAGCCGAGGCTTCTCCCTCGGCACCGTTCTCAAGCGTAACCCGAACGATTTCCACATTCGGTTGCAGGGGTTCCATGCGCCCGTGATAACGAACTGGCAGCGTCTGCCGCGGCTGGACGGCATAGGCGCGCACACGCGCAACGCGAAGGTCGTTCGTCATCGCTTCAGTCCTCCACGTCAAACGCCAGGAACGCTTCGTCTTCGATACGGTCCCATTCGGGCACGGCGCCCAGCCCCGGCCCTTCGGGCGGGCGAATAATGCCATCCTGATCCATGTTCGGCGGTGCGGCGAGTTCGTACTGATAATCGGTTTCGGGAACCGGTTGCTCGAACCAGCCGCAATTGCCCAGACCCAGGGCCAGGTGGAGGGCGGCGAGTTTACGCCCCTCGTAACCATAGGATTGCAGTTCTACGGTCATGCCATGCGCGTCGGCCAGACTCATCGCACGAACTGTCGCACCGATACCCCCATTGTGGGTCGGGCCGGTACGAACATGGTCCCAGGCGCCGGTCTCGATCCCAGTGCGTAACTCACCCAGTGTCGTGAGTGTGTTGCCCGCCGGGATGAGTGGAACGTCGACAGCCCGGCGCAGTTCCCGGTAAGCGGCGAGATCACCATCGGGCAACGGTGCCTCGAACCAGACAAACCCCAGTTCCGCCAGATGCCGTCCGACCCTGAC
Organism: Rhodospirillaceae bacterium; assembly: GCA_018700655.1. Taxonomy (GTDB): domain Bacteria; phylum Pseudomonadota; class Alphaproteobacteria; order SP197; family SP197; genus SP197. Next base: position 13,196 of record JABIUG010000273.1, read on the forward strand.
GGCAGCGCGCAGGTCATATCGCTGCTCGACATCGAGCATAAACCGCATGCGACCGCCTAACGCAGCATGCACCGCTTCGATCATGGTGAGATCCCAGTCGGGATCACAACGTGTGTGGAGCTTGGCTGCGCCGTAGCCGCGCTCGACCAGGGTGCCGACAAAGGAGATATAGTCCTCAACCGTCTCGAATACCGGAGTGCTGGCATAGACCGGGATTTCACCGCGGTAGCCGCCCAGGAAACGCCACAACGGTTCATCGGCAGCGCGGGCTGCCAGATCCCACAAGGCAATGTCGATCAACGATTCGCTGCGTTTGCGCGGATCGTTGCTGCGGCGCATCAGGCGCTCAGAGACGGCTTCGCGTTCCAGCGCGGACGCGCCCAGGACCTGAGGAGCAAGATGATGCAGCCGGTCGGCCAGCGAACGGTCCGGCTCCGCAACGCTGCCATCCTCGGCCTTCTCCGGCTTGTTCGACGTGTTCGAAGACCAGCCTTCCAGCCCGTTGGCCGCCGTCAGGCGCAGGATATTGTCAGTGACGCGCACGAAACCGTCCTGACCGGTCCAGCGATAGGACGGCGTGGCCTTGGGCGCGACCGCATAGACGCGGGCACGGACAATGTCGAAATCGCGAATCACGGCAGCAGTCTACTCACCCTTGAAGTCAGGCTTGCGCTTTTCGGCAAAGGCGCGCGCACCTTCCATGAAGTCGTCCGAAAACAGCATCTTCTCGTAGATCGGGAGCCCGCTTGAGCCATCGCCTCCACCGCGTATCGCTCTGCGTGTCACCTCGAACGATTCCGGCAGCGACAGATGCATCATCGCGCCCAGTGCTTCCTTCAGCGCCTGCAGTGCCAAGGGTGCACCCTCGGCGATCTCGTCGGCCAGCGCGCGTGCGCGACCCATGAGCTGGTCGCGCGGTACCACGTCGTGCACCAGGCCCCAGTGTTTGGCCTCCTCGGCCCCCATGCGACGACCGGTCAGGAACAGCTCCATGGCGACGTTGTAGGGCAGCAGGCGCGGCAGACGCTGGATCGCTCCGGCGTCAGGCAGAAATCCGCGCTGCATTTCGGGCAGAAAAAACTCGGCATTTTCGGCGGCAACCATGACGTCGCATGCCAGCGCGATCTCGAAACCGCCGCCAACGGCGACGCCGTTGATCGCACTGACAACCGGTTTCGTGAGATCCCAGAACTCGACGATGCCGGCAAAACCGCCTTCCAGACCGTCGGCCGAATTGAGCGCATCGGCATTGCTTTCGATCGACGCGATTTCCTTGAGGTCCCAACCGGCGCTGAAGATTCGGTCTCCAGTCGCCGTGACCAACCCGACACGCAGGTCGACATCGTCCTTCAACCAGCACAGCGCCTCATGCATTTCGGCGCTGAATTGCCGGTTGATGGCGTTGGCAGGCGGTCGATCCATCACGATTTCGAGAACATGTCCCCGCTTAACCGCTTGTATGAAGTCGCCCATCGCTCTGATCCCCGGCAGATTGCCTGTGCACTTTAGGGCAGAATCGCGGCCCATGAAATCGAACCGTTCATGGCGATTTCACTGTCTGGATTGACCACGAAGACTATGCATTTGCGATTCAGGGCGCGCTTCGCATAACATCCCACCCAGAACATCCAAAAATGGATGCTTCATGATCCAAAATCTGGGAGACACACAATATGGATCTCAAGCGCAAACTTATCTCTGCCGTTGCCGCGGGCGCCCTTCTTACGGATTTTGCCATGTCGGCATCCGCGCAGAGCATTCCCGAATCGGACGAGCCCATCAAGCTCGCCATGAATGAGTGGACCGGCCAGCATATCAGCACCTATGTCGCTGGCGAGACGCTCAAGCGTATGGGCTACAACGTCGAATACATCACCGCCGGTTATTACCCGCAGGGTACCGCCATTGCGGACGGCGATATCGACGCCACGCTGGAAATCTGGACGTCCAACATCGGCGATGGCTGGGATTCGATGTTCGATGACGGCTCGCTGGTTGTCGTCGGCAACGCCGGCCTCAAGCCGCAGGAAGCCTGGTATGTTCCGACCTATGTGCTCGACATGTGCCCGGGTCTGCCCGATTGGACAGCTCTCGAGAACTGCACGGATCTCTTCGCCACGGCCGAAACACTGCCTTCAGGCCGCTTCCTCGACTATCCGGCCGACTGGGGTGACACCAACGCTCGGCGCATCGAAGCGTTGAACATGGATTATGTCTCGATCCCGGCTGGCGGCGAAGGCGCGATCATCGCCGAGATCAAATCTGCCGTTGAACGTCAGGCACCGCTTATCACGATGTTCTGGGAACCCCATTGGCTCCATGCCCAGATCGACATGACGCGTGTCTTTCTGCCGGAGTATTTCGACGGTTGCCATGACGACGCTTCGCTGGGCCTGAACCCGGATGCGACCTATGACTGCGACTGGTCGAGCGCCGAGATCATCAAGGTGGCCAATCCCGCACTCATGGAAAGCCATCCCGCCGCTTGGAACCTGATCGAGGTTTATTCGATCAACAACGCCGAACAGGCCGTTATCATGGCCGAAGTCGACGACAAGGGCCGTGACCTCGAAGAGGTCGTCAACGAATGGCTCGACGCCAATCCCGACCAGGTTCAGGGCTGGATGGATCAAGCATCCATGTAAGCTCCTGACAGTCAGGACAAAACAAAGGGCCGGGTGGCAACACCCGGCCCTTTTCTTTTTGCGCAACCTGCCGTGTCAGCAGCTCTTGATCACGGCAGCGCAAACTCGTCTGCCAACTCTGTCAGTTCGCGCTTGTAGGGAATGTCCTCAGGTTCGGTTCCCAGTTCACGGGCAAACCGGTGGCCCTCATAGACCGCAGCTGCGATCGTTGCAGGACCATAACAATCACCAATGCGCCGCAGCGACGGGCTGCCGGCTTCCTTGAGCCGGGCCTGATCTGCATCGAGTTCGTCAAACAGCGCCGCATCGGGAAGGCGCGACGTCACCATGACGATCGAAGCCGCCTCGAGCGTCGTGACACGCTCGGAAAAGACACAGGCAAGTTCGACAGCCTGGCCCGCGACCCGATGGAGCTTGTGATTGGCGAGAACTTCAATGCCAAGCCCCAGCACGTGCGCCTGGATACGATGCTGTTCGAGGTTGATGCTGGTCCACGACGAAACCACCGGATCGGACGTCACCAGGGTGACGTCAAGCCCGTCGCCCCGCAGTTTCTCGGCCACGATCCCGCCCATATAATAATGGTCGTCGTCATAGACGATCACCGGGCCGGCCGGCACGACACCGGCCATGACGTCATCAGGCGTCAGCACCTGGGCATCGGAAAGCCCCGGGATCGGGAACTGATGGATCCGGCCGTAACCGTCCTTGCGCCAATGGGAACCGGTCGCGATCGCGATATGGTCCGCACCGAACTCCAGCACCTGTTCAGCCGTCAGCCGGCTAGCCGGAAAGACCTCGACATTGGCCATCTGCTGGATCTGATAGACCCGGTAGTCGCGCACCCTGCCCCAGGCTGAAAGACCCGGCAGACGGGCTTCCCGGGCAACGCGCCCGCCCAGTTCCTCGTCGGCTTCGGCCAGGGTCACGTTGTAACCACGCTCACCAGCGGCACGTGCCGCCTCGAGGCCGGCCGGACCGGCACCAATGATCAAGACGCTCTCATCAGCCGTCTTTTCGGGAATACGCTCGGGGTGCCAGCCCTTGCGCCATTCCTCACCCTTGGTCGGATTCTGCGTACAGCGCATCGGTGCCATTAAAGCGTCCCAACCGACGCAGATGTTGCAGCCGATACACTCGCGGATATCTTCGATCCGTCCTTCCTCGATCTTCTTGGGCAGGAAAGGATCAGCAATCGAAGGCCGAGCCGCACCGATCATGTCCATGACACCGTTCTTGATCAGCGAAACCATGCGGTCCGGTGTCGTGTAGCGCCCGACTGCGACGACGGGTTTGGTCGTTACCGATTTCACGAACGCAATGAACGGCTCCTGAAAGCCCTCTTCGGCAAACCGGCTGGTGACGCTGTCGTTATGCCACTCGGCGACGTTGACATCCCAGAGATCGGGAAGTTCAGCGAGCATCTCGATGATCTCGCGGCCTTCCTTTTCCCACTCCATACCTTCGGCGCCACGCAGTTCGTCGACCGCGAAGCGTGCCACGACGCCCATGGTGTCACCCACCGCTTCCTTGGCGTCTTCCATGATCTCGCGGAACAGCCGGACACGATTCTCCAGGCTGCCGCCATACTCGTCGGTGCGCTGGTTGTAGCGCGGCAGCATGAACTGGCCGGCAAGCGAGAGATTGTGCGCGGCATAACAACAGACAATGTCAAAACCTGCCTGTTTGGACCGTTTTACCGCTTCGAGATGCCAGCGGCGGTAGTCACGGATATCGGCCTTGTCCATCGCACGGGCCTGGACGGGATTGTTGCCGACCACCGGCATATGCGACGGGAAGATCGGTACTTCACGGCTATAGGAATTCGAAGCGAACTTGCCGTTGTGCGTCAGCTCGATCAGAGCAAGCGAATCATGCTCATGGACCGCGTCACACATGCGCGCCAGGTACGGGACGTCCTGATCCGACCACATCCGGCCCTCGGTCGCCCCGGTGATGTCGGAGGTCGGGTGGATATCGATCTGTTCGGTCGAAACCACGGCCCAGCCGCCTTCGGCCTTCACACCGCGCATCGCCGCCATGCTGGAGGGAAAGGTCCTGCCCATGCCGTTGCAATGGGGCACCTGGTAGAACCGGTTCCGGGCCGTGACCGGGCCGATCTTCACCGGTTCGAACAGGATGTCGTAACGTGGATCACGGGTCATGGCAGCTCTCCTGGCCAGTCGTTGGACAATCCCATCACCTCACGCCGGAAGGGCGGGCTGTCGATGGGAACCTCGGTGTCGAGTTCACGAGCATACTTGTGGCCACTGTAGACTGCAGCAGCAATCAGCCCCGGTGCCAGGCAATCACCGATCGCCGTGACGCTCTTGATGCCGGCCGTCTCGAGTGCCGCCGGATCAGCGACCAGCTCGGAATAGAGCGCATCATGGGCATCGCGCATCGTGACCATGATCAACGAGCCCCGATCCATCCACGAACGGTTGTCCGTGAAATTGCAGGCAAGTTCGATCTCCTGGTCGCCGATCTGAGCGATGTGTTTGCCCATCACCAGTTCGGCGCCCATCTCGATCAGACGTTTCTGGATAAGACTCTGTTCCATCGTATTGTGGGTCCAATGCGCCGCATCGGGCGCCGTCGTCACATAGACGACCTTGTGACCCTGTGAGGCCGCAAGTTCAGCCAGAACACTTGCCATGAAATAGTGCTCATCGTCGTAGATGATCACCGGGCCTTCCAGTTCGGCGCCGGCCATCACGTCGTTCGGCGTGAGGATACCTTTTTCGTGAATCCCTTCGATTGGAGTCCGGTGGGTGCTTCCCATCGCATCGCCACGCCAGGATGATCCGGTCGCAATCGCGACGTGATCAAAACCGAACTCCCGCACCTGATTGGCATCAAGCTTGCTGTCGAGGAAAATCTCGACATTGGCGAGTTTGTGAAGCTGGCCGATCCGCCAATCGCGAACCCTGGCCCAGGTCGAAAGGCCCGGAAGCTGCGAGACACGATTGAGATGGCCACCCAGTTCCGTCCCGGCTTCAGCCAATGTCACAGCATAGCCACGCTGGCCGAGCGCCCGGGACGCCTCCAGCCCGGCCGGACCGCCACCGACCACAAGCACGCGACCGTCACTGCCCTTTTCGGCAATCTGTTCGGGATGCCAGCCGCGCCGCCATTCTTCGCCCGTGGTCGGGTTCTGGGTACAGCGCATGGGCATGTTCATGAAGTCGGCGCTCACACAGATGTTGCAGCCGATGCATTCACGGATGTCGTCGATCCGTCCTTCCTCGACCTTCCTGGGCAGGAAGGGGTCGGCGATCGAGGGCCGGGCGGCGCCGATGAAATCAGCAATACCCTTGTTGACCAGCGAGACCATGCGGTCGACGGAAGTATAGCGGCCCACGGCCACGACCGGTTTGTTCGTGACCTCCTTCACCCAACCGATGAACGGCTCCTGGAATCCCTCTTCTGAGAAGCGGGCGGTCTGACTGTCCTTGTCCCATTCGCTGACATTGACGTCCCATAGATCCGGCAGATCGGCCAAAAGTTCGACGGCGGCGCGGCCATCTTCATTGGCCTGAATGCCTTCGGCACCGATGAGTTCGTCGACACACAGCCGCACAGCAACACCCATGGTGTCACCGACCGCCTCTTTGGTGTCTTCGATCACCTCACGCAGCAGCCGCACCCGGTTTTCGATCGAGCCGCCATATTCGTCCATGCGTGTGTTGTAGCGGTGCGCAAGGAAATGCTGCAGCAGGCACAGGTTATGGCTGGCATAGACATAGACAATGTCGAATCCAGCATCACGTGCACGGACAGCAGCCTGGCGATGCCAGCGTCGAAAATTGGCGATGTCGGTCTTGTCCATGGCACGCGCCTGACCCGGAGCGGTCCCCTCCATGGGGATCGCGACCGGCGCCATGGCGACGTCACGCGAGTACAGGTTATGGCCGGCCATGCCGCCATAAACCAATTCGCAACCGGCCAGCGAACCGTGACGTTTCACACTCTCGACCATGCGCGCCATGATCGGTATGTCCTGTTCGGTCCACAGGCGCGCCTCGATCGCAGGCGTCACATCGCCGGTGTGGTGGAAATCGCACTCTTCGGTGCAGACCACGCCCCAGCCGCCCTCGGCCTTGACGCCCCGCATCGCCGCCATCGAACTTGGATACTGTGTCCCCATGCCGTTGCAGTGGGGAACCTGATAAAATCGGTTGGGTGCCGTGACCGGACCAATTTTTACTTCTTCGAACAAAACATCGTATCGCGGATCACGTGCCATAACGTCCCTCATTGACTGATCAGTCAGTTTTAGCCCGGGACCCGGCCACACGCTATCCCTGTGTCGCCAAACCGCCAATCCAGTCACAAAAGGCGAGCAAGGCAGAATCGCTCAACCGGTCCTTGCGGTAGACCAGATAATAGGAAAACGGGTGGCGCACGGCTATCTCTGAAAGTCTCACCAATCGTCCGTCGCGAATATCCTGGGTCGCCAGCTCAAGATACCCCATCGCGATCCCCACGCCATCGATCGCGGCCTGAAACGCAAGGTTGGGCTCCTGAAACGACAGGCCGGGCATCTCGCCGGGCACACCGGCACCAGCTCCCGTGAGCCACAAGCGCCATTCCTCCCCGACCTCATGACCCTCGATGTCGGCATGAATCAGCATGTGTTCCAGCAATTGTTCCGGTCTTGCGTCCAGGCCAATTCGTTCGGCCAGTTCCCGGCTGCATAACGGTGTCAGATGGATTGGCGAGATCAGTTCGGCTTCGACTCCCGGCCAGGGCGGGACACCACAGCGCAAGCCGACATCGGCCAGCCGGCCGTCCAGCTCCAGATATCCCAAGGCAGGATGCAGGTGGACCGCCATACTGTTTTCGCGCGCATACCAGCCGCCAAGGCGTGGAATCAACCATTTGGCGGCAAAGGTCGGCGTCGTCGTCACTTTCAGGGTTTCAGCCGTTATCGGCTCGACCAGGCCTTCCAGAGTCGTGCCGATACGGTCGAAAGAATCCGCCAGAACCGGCTGCAGGGTCTGCCCGGCTGCTGTCAGAGTGACGCCGCGGTTGGTTCGGTTAAACAGCTCAAGCGCCAAAATCTTCTCCAGGCGGCGAACCTGATGGCTGATTGCGCTGTGCGTCACATGCAGTTCGTCTGCCGCCCGCGAGAAACTGAGATGCCGGGCGGCAGCCTCAAAGGCCCGGAGGGCGTTGAGATGTAGGGAGCCGCGCCGCATGAAAATCCTCTGGTGTGAGTTC
>JABIUG010000274.1 GCA_018700655.1 Rhodospirillaceae bacterium
ATGTTGTAGGGCGGATAACCCTCATCGGCGGCACGGGAATTGGCTTCGAGCGCATGCATCACGCGGTCGTATCCAACGGTCGAACGGAACAGGGGTGAGAAATCAAAACGGGTCATCATACATATCCTCCATGGAGCAACATGCTGGTTGATGCGGTCCCCCTTTTGCGGCGGGACCAGCGTGCCCGTCCGCACTCCCATCATTGGCGAGTGCCGGACACGTGCTAGATATGGGCAGCGTTCAGATCCTTTCAAGGCCCTGAACTGTGGCGATAACGTGTTGAAACAGCATCATAATCCCAAGAAGGGCCTGATCCGCCTCAACCTTGCTGCCAGGGCAGGCCGGCGACCTTCCAGCCACCGACGCGGCCACGATGGCCTTCCGCGTCCTTGTCGCCTTCGAAACCCTGGGCAACGTTGTAGCAGGGCCCGAAACCCAGCGCGGTCATGGCGTTCGCCGCGTGCATTGAGCGCACGCCGGAACGGCACAAAAAATAGACCGGCTGGCCCTTCTTCAGTCCGGCGGCCTCACAATCGGCGGCGAAATCGGGGTTGGGCTGGCCACCGGGGAAGGTCTGCCATTGCGCCAGCATGGCCTGTTTGCCGATGCCCGAGAGATCGGGCAGACCGACAAACTGCCATTCGGGCTCGGTGCGGACATCGACGAGAACGGCATCGGTATCGCCCTTCAGGGCGTTGAAGGCATCGGCGGGAAGAATGTCGCCAGCATAGGCTTTGTCGTTCATGGTGGTTCCTCAATTTCGCGGGCGGCACAGCGAGCATGAAGGAGTCGCAAGCGCGACGCCAGACAAAGGAGACGAGGTCATGAGCGCATACGTTATCGCCCAGATCCGCTGGGATGATCAGGATGAATACAAACGCTACATCGCGGCGTTTGTTCCGCTCTTGAAGCGACACGAGGGCGTGACACTTGCTGCTCAGGAGGACCGGACGGAAGTCCTGGAAGGTTCCTGGCCCCTGCCCGGCGCTGTGGTGATGCGATTTCCCAGCAAAGAACACGTGCGCCGCTGGATGGCCGATCCCGACTATCCCGGGGTCGTGGCGATCCGCCATGGCGCAGCCGAAACCAACCTCGTCATGATCGACGGCCTCGACTGAGGCTCTACTTGCCAACCAAAACGGGAGCTGCCGCGATGGCCGCGTATTTGATCGCCCAGCTCGACGTTCATGACGCCGAGATCTATCAGAACTATCTCAAAGGGTTCATGCCCATCTTCGAGCGCAATGGCGGCGAGTTGCTCGCAACTTCAGCCCAGGGAACCGAAGTGCTCGAGGGGAGTTGGGCCCTGCCCCGCACGGTCATCATGAAGTTTCCGAGCCTGGAAGCCGCCCATCGCTGGCACGATGACCCCGACTATCAGGCCCTTGCGAAACATCGTCATGCCTCGGCCAGCACCAACCTCGTGCTGATCGACGGCCTGGACTGAAGCAGAGCTTCTCTTAGTCCCAGTCGGTCTGGACGAAACGGCCCAGCTCAGTGCCATCGGCGTCGCGCAATGTCAGCCGGGTTCCCTCGCGTTCGGCAATGGCGGCGTTTTCCAGCGCAGCCAGCAACGCCCGTTCCGTTTCCATGGCAGGGTCCGGACACATCATGCGCGTGGCGGCAATCACGCCGATCTCAAGCGTGCCATCGGCTTCGCCATAGATGCTGTGGAAGGCATTGCAGCCGCCATTGCCGACAAGGCTTCCGTCACCGCGAAAACCGACAAAAGCCTGGGTATCGGCCGCGACAGCTTGATCGCCGAGCAGAACCGGACGCCATTCGCTGCCGATGACCCGTTGTGGCTGGGACGTTTCACAGCCCACCGCCAGCGAGATCGCAAGCAGGGCGAGGCAACCAAGAAGGGGGCGCATGATGGTGTCCTTGAACATGCCGGGTATTCCATCCGTTGAGAGATCGGTGTTCAACAGCATCATTGGCTCCAAGCATGTCAGGACGATGGCAGGCTTTCGAAGTCAGTCGAGTGGCACCTGTGCCTGGCTCACGATCGCCGCATCGGGCCTTGAACGGATGACGAAACCCAGCCCCAGGGACAGAACCTTCTTGTCGTCAAAGACGGTTTAGAGCGAACCACGCTTGAGCCCAGACGCTTCGGCCAGCACATTGATCGAGGTCGCTTCGCAGCCACGCGCCCAGAAGGCGTGCATGGCCCGGGCGGTGCTGGAAGTCCTGGTCTGAAATCAGCTGTCGTCGGAGAGATAGAGGCTTTCGAGTGCCCAGTTTCCACCATGGCTTTGCAGGATCACGCCCGCGAACCAGTCATTCATGTAGGTGTCATTGGCTTGGATCACGAGATCGCCATCAATGAAAAGTTCCATGTCGCCGAACCAATTGCGGGTCCATTGGATGGAATGCGGCCTGCCATCGGCAAGGTCCACGCTGGTCCAGGCGTTGGCCACCATCGACAGGTTGTTGTTGCCCGTGCAAAGCAGAATAGCTACCTCGCCGCCCCTGCCCGGCTCGAAGGCAATGCGGTAGCCCGGGCTGTCCATTCTGTCGAAAAAGGCCCCGATGACGAAGGGCTGATCTGCATTCCTGGCGCTGGCCACGATGTCGATGGCAAATGCATTGGTGAACTCCGTGGAAATATGACCCTGTGCGAGTTCACCGCTGCCGCTGTTGCCGCCATTCTTGGAACTGTTGTTGACGCTGGAGTGGGAGGAATCGTCGAGAAGAGCACCCAGAATGGCGAAAGCAAGTTCCTCGCCGTTCATGTCGCCATCGTCGGCGTCAAGATCCTCAGGCTGGCTGACCAGACCGGCGTTACGGTCGATGTAGAAATTACCGGCATCGAGCAGCAGACCTGCGTTGGCAGGATTGCCGGCATTGCGGAAATCCGTGGCGATGACCGTGATTGGCCAGATCCACGCCTGAACCTGAGGCTGGGCCATATAGTAATCATCAATCAGCGCGTAAAGTTCGTCGACCACCCAGGGAGCGGCATCGCTGTTGCGTTCGGCATCGAATGTCACGTCCTCCAGGTCCAGAATGTAGCCGGAGAAGTCAACTCCGCGGCCCACCGCGTACAAACCATCCGCGATGAGATAGAGTTCATCAAACACCCAGCTGTCGGCGCTACCGCTGTTTTCGGCTTGAAAAGTCAGATCTTCCAGCCATTGCGCATAATCGACAGCATCGACACCACTACCCGTGGACACGCCCGCTGCTCTGACCTCCAGGTCGAGGTTGTTAAGCAGGTTCAGGTCAACAACACCAGTCATGGACATACCCATGTCGGACTGGAATGCGCGGATTGCATTGCGGTTGCGTGACCCCATGAAGCCGTCCGCAGTGCCCGGGTCGTAACCCAGAGCAATCAACATTTCCTGAGCATCAAGAATTTCTGCCTGGGTTGCCGCAACGGCATCGTCCACGGCAAAGGCCATTCCTGCGATGACGGCAACAAGCAGCAGGGTCTTGCGGATCATGATTGCGCTCCTTCAATCTCGTTCAAGCCTGACGACTAACGGAATGGGTTGCAACTGCCCCGTCGAATTCAGCACAACACACAGGTTCCCAACGGGGCGCTTTGCGATGCAACCGGTTCAGGATTTGCTCTAGGGTCGATCCATCAACGAGGAAGGTTCCTTCATGTCAGAGACCCTGCGCATTCTGGTTCATGCGCCGCGCCCCGAACTGGTGGCAGGCCTGATCGCCGAACGGCACCCTCAGGCCCTGATCACGCCGTGCGACAGTTTCGCCGACCTGCCCAAAGCGGCGATGGTCGACCCCCATATCGCCTACACGGAACGGTTCGAGCGCATCCCCTATCCCCGTGAAGCCCTGCTGGCGCAGCCGTCGCTGCGTTTCATCCATGCCTCGGGCGCCGGAATCAACCATCTGACGCCCTGGGATCCCGAAAAGGTTCACGTCTGCAACGCAGGCGGCGTGCAGGACGAAGGCATGGCGCAGTTCGCCATCGCCCGCTTGATCGCGATCAGCTGTCATTTCTTCCGTTACCACGACCAGCAGAAGGAACGTCTCTGGAAGGGCCACAATGTCATGCATTCGACCGGCGGCACCCTGACCGTGGTCGGCCTGGGCAAGATCGGTCGGGCCTGCGCCCGTGTCGGCCATGCGCTTGGTATGACGGTTTATGGCGTCCGCGCGCGGCCTCAACCCTGCGAAGGGGTGGAAGAGGTCGTCGCGCCAGACCAGATGCACGAGGTTCTGGCGAAATCCGACTACGTCATCATCGTCACGCCGCTGACCGACCAGACACGCGACCTAATCGATGCCGCAGCGATCGCCGCCATGAAACCGGGCATCATCCTGCACGACATGTCGCGTGGGAATGTCCTGGAACACAAGCCGCTGATCGAAGCGCTGAACTCCGGCCATGTCAGGGCAGCCTCGCTCGATGTCTTCGAGGAAGAACCCCTGCCCCAGGAGAACCCGCTTTGGGACATGGAGAACGTCCACGTTACCCCGCATATGGCCGGCATGATCACCGAGGATGACTATGATCGCCTGAGCACCGAGGTTTTTCTCGATAACCTCGACCGTTTCGCCTGCGGCGAGCCGCTGGTGAACATCACGGATCCCGTGCTGGGCTACTGAACCATGGACGAACCCGACATCTCCGGCATCGTTTACCCCGAGATCGAGCCGACGCGGACCTTCCGCCTGGGCCGTATCGGACAGTCACGAGCTTTATGTCGAAGAGAGCGGCAGTCCCGACGGTCAACCCATCGTCATGCTGCACGGTGGACCGGGCGGCCAGATCGAGCCGCGCCACCGCCGCGTAATCGACCCCGAACGCTATCGTCTGATCGCATTCGATCAGCGCGGCGCCGGGCGCAGTACACCTTCTGCCCTGATCGAGCACAACACGACCTGGGATCTAGTCGGCGATATCGAGTCCATCCGCAAACATCTGGGAATCGAGCGCTGGCACGTCACCGGTGGTTCCTGGGGTTCGACCCTGGCGCTGGTCTATGCCCAGACCCATCCCGAAAGCGTCAGCGCGGTCTGTGTCTGGGGTGTCTGGCTCGCCAACAAACTGACCCAGCGCTGGCTCTTCGATTACGGCGCCAACATGGTCTATCCCGAAGCCTGGGACCTTTTTGTCGCGCATTTTTCGCCCGAGGAACGCGCCGACCTAGAAGCCACGACCTATCGGCGGATCAAGGGCAACGACCCCCAGGTCGCGGCAATCACGGCCAAGGCGCTGGCCGATTGGGAGACCGCTTCCGTCTTTTTTCACCCCCGCGATCTCAGCCTGATGGACGAAGGCGATGATGGCGGAGAATCCTATGGCCGGATCATCGGCCACTATTTCGAAAACGGCTGTTTCCTCGACGGGGAAGATCACATCGTGGCGAACTGCGGCGCCCTCAAAGACATCCCCGGCATCCTCATCCACGGCCGCTTCGATATGTGCACACCACTCTGGGAAGCCTGGCAGCTCAAGAAAGCCTGGCCCGGCGCCGACCTGCGGATCGTCGAGCATGGCGGCCACATGAGCGATGAACCCGGCATGGCAACGGCGATCGTAAAGGCACTCGACGAACTGGCGGACGTCTGATCGCCATGGACAGGCCGCACGACTTGCTTTTTTAATGTTTACGACAACGCGGGAATGAACATGGAATTTCGACCAACCTATACCGAGATCGCCGATGAGAGCGTCAGCGGTTTTTCCGACTTCGTTCTGGGGCTGGGCTACGACGGCCTGCCCGACGAAGTGAAACTGCGCGCCAGGCTGCATCTGCTCGACCTGATCGGCGTTGCCGCAAGTTCGATCCGCACGCCGCTATCGCGGATCATCCGTGATCATGCCATGGCGATGTTCGGTGCGGGCAACCAGGTTGCACGCATCATGTTCGATGGCCGTGGCGCCAGCCCGGCAGGCGCCGCGATGGCCGGCGGCATGTCGATCGATGCGGTCGATGCCCATGATGGCGAGCCGCCGGCCAAGGGTCATATCGGTGTCGCGATCCTGCCCGCCCTGCTGGCCTATCAGGATGCCGGACACAAGGTCAATGCCCGTGAGTTCCTGGTGAACTTCGTGCTGGGATACGAGGTATCGGGCCGCGCCGGACTGGCGCTGCACGGCTCCGTGCCAGACTACCACACGTCGGGCGCCTGGAACTGCCTGGGAGCGGCCGCGATGGGTGCGCGCATGATGGGGCTCGATGCGGACGGCCTGCGCCATGCCATCGGCATTGCCGAATATCACGGCCCGCGCAGCCAGATGATGCGCTGCATCGATCACCCAACCATGCTGAAAGACGGCTCGGGCTGGGGCGCGATGACCGGGGTCAGCGCAGCCGACCTTGCGGCGCGCGGCTTTACCGGTGCGCCCGCTGCAACCGTCGAGATGCCCGATGTCGCCCATCACTGGGCCGATCTGCACAGCAACTGGCATATGCTGGATCAATACGTGAAACCTTATCCGGTCTGCCGCTGGGCACAGCCTGCCGTCGAGGCTTCCCTGGCGGTCCAGCGCGCCCACGGTATTGAGTCGAGTGAAATCGCCGACATCGCGGTTTCGACTTTCTACGAAGCGACCAGACTGGCGACCTATCACCCGACCGACACCGAACAGGCACAGTACAGCCTGCCTTATCCGGTCGCGGCCTCGTTGGTACGGGGCACCCTGGGCGTCGATGAAATTCTGGGTGATGCCCTGACCGATCCCGAAATCGCACGGGTCGCCGATTGCATCCGCCTGATCGATCACCAGCCCTATGATGACCGCTTCCCACGCGAACGCTGGGCCCATGTCACCGTCACCCTGAAGGATGGCCGTGAGATGACCTCTGCCCCGACCCGCGCAAACGGTGAACCGGAGAACCCCTTCAGCGCGGAACAGATGATCGCCAAGTTCCACGACTACGCCGTGCCTGCCATGGGCACGGAACGCGCGCAGGAAATCGAGAAGATAACGATGTCCCTGGGCGAAGGCGGTGATCTCGACGCCCTGGTGGAGAACTGCCTGACGGGGCTTTGAGCCGGTCCGTCAGGTCCAGTCCTTAATTGCGACGGCAAGGGCTGCCTTCAGCGCGACATCGAAGACCTCCATGCCACCGGCATCGTTGGCCGCCTCGAAACCTGCCGTCGTGACGCCCCCGTAACCCAGGACCCGTTCGATATCCTGGGCCGGCGTCAGGTCGCTTTTGAGAATTTCGTTGCCTGCCGCCATGGCATGGAAACGGATCGCACGTTCGGCGACTTCACGGCTGAGACCATGGGCAACCGAGGCCTCGATCAGCGCATGGGCGACATATCCAAAGAGACCCGGAACCGGCCCGGTCAAGCTGGTGAACCAGTCGATCTGGCCTTCGCCCGCGACTTCCTCGGCAATCCCGCAGGCGTCGAAAAGCGCCTGAACCGTAGTGCGGTCCCCGCTCATCGCAGCCGCGTTGGCATGCCATGGGGTAAAGCCCTCGCCCCGCTCAACCGCCGGGCTCGGCATCGTGCGGATGATGCGGTGGGCGCCGGTGAGTTCAGAAATCCGCGCCATCGGCGTGCTTGCCATGACCGAGAGGACCAGCACGCCCGAAGCATCGATCACAGTTTCCCGGAGTTGCTCGGGACGGACGGCCAGCACGACACAGTCGCAGGCATCGACCAGCGTCTGATTGTCCGCCGTGATCGTCACATCCGGCCAGGTCTCGAAACCGTCTCGTTTGCCGCTGCGGTTGGAAAGATGGAGATCGTCCGGCGCGACGAACCTTTGTGACAACAGACGTCTTGCAATCGCGCCGCCGAGCCAGCCTGTCCCGCCAATGATGCCCAGTTTCATCGCCAAACTCCTTACAGCCAAATTCCTTAAAGAATGTCGCGACCGAACCAGCGGTAGACGCCGGTTTCTTCCGGCCGGTAGGGATCGTCATCCAGGTTCAGGCGCTGGAACGGTTCCATGGCCACGTAACTTTCGAAACTCCAGACTGCGAGGCAGCCAGGATTGGGACCAAGCGCACCGATCCGGCGCAGGACAAAATCGAGATTGGCGCCTTCTATCACGACTTCGCGGGAGCGCAGGTGATCGGCGACCTTTTCGTCTTCATCACCCTGGGCCGCGCCGAAGTATTCGATGCAGAACAGCGCCTGCTGGTCGACCGGGGAATTGTCGACCAGGGCATCGTAGCAGCCGCCACGCACCAGGTGGATCGCCTCGAAAGTCGCCTGTTCGGATTTGTGCGAACCAAAATCTTCACTGCGGAAGTAGTCTTCCCATTCATCCATACGGTCCATGCCCTTGCATTTCCAGAACGCGAAATAGGCGGGATAGGGCCCGATGCGCATGGTACGCCCGAACATGCCGGCCAACCCGTCATCGGGATCGGTCCAGCTGGACTGGTTGGCGAACTGGCGAAAGATCTGGTTCGGCATATGCCGGTCTCGGTCGATGTATTCGATGTAGATCATGGTCTCGTCCCCTTGCAGCGCACGGACCGGCCTGTAGGCTTCCGGCACAATCTGTGGAGAGAAGCATGTCGAAGCGTGAACTGGAAGGCCGCGTCGCCCTGGTGACCGGGGGTGGCAGCGGCCAGGGCCGCGCCACCGCGCTGGCACTGGCCGAGATGGGCGCCGACATCGTCTTCGGCTCCTTTGTCGCCGGGCATGGCACCATGGCACCGGGGGAATCGACGACCTATCCCAGCGACGAGGAGATGGCGCAGGTCAAAGCGGCGATCGAACAGCATGGGGTTCGCGCCCACGGCCAGCACCACGACGTCCGCTCGGACGAGAGCTGCCAGGATCTGGTCGACAGCGCGATCCTGAACTTCGGCGGCATCGATGTCCTCGCCAATGTCGCGGGGATCTGCATGCAGGGCCCGATTTCCGGCCACGACGATGCCGCCTGGAACAAGGTGATCGACATCAACCTCACCGGCACCTACCGCATGGTCAAACGCTGCCTTCCCGGCATGATCGACAAGGGTTGGGGCCGTATCGTGATCGTCGCCTCGACCGCAGCCAATGTCAGCGAGCCCAATTACGGCGCCTATTGTGCGTCCAAGGCCGGTGTACTCGGCCTGATGCGCTGCACCGCGCTGGAAGCCGCCCCTTTTGGTGTGACCTGCAATGCGATCAACCCGGGTTTTGTCGAAACCGGCATGGTCGCGGGCGACATGGAAGCGCTGGCTCGCCACAACAATATCACGATCGAAGAAGCCTATGCCCAGTCCGCCGCCGTCTCGCCCATGAACCGCATGTTGCAGCCCGAAGAGATCGCCGCAATGGCAGCCTTCCTGTGCACCGATGCAGCGCGCGGCATCACCATGGAAGACATCAACGTCGCCATGGGCAGCCTGTGGTGATTAGAACAGTTCGAAAGCGATTCGGTGCAAGCGGGATGCTCTAGGAGTTGATGTAGAGGCCGCCGTTGATCTGGATCGTCTCGCCGGTCACGAAGCTTGCGAGATCGCTCGCCAGAAAACAGATAACACTCGCGACTTCATCGGGCGTGCCGACACGGGCCATCGGTGTCGTGGCAAGAATGATGTCACCACGGCGTGCCATGACAGGCTTGATCATGGTGGTGTCGATCAGACCCGGTGAAACCGCGTTGGCTCGGATGCCGCGTGGTGCCAGTTCGGTAGCGAGCGTCCGGGTCAGGGCCAGCACGCCGCCTTTCGCGGCGGCATAATGGGCATGGCGTACTGCGCCCCGGTGACCGGCCAGCGAGGCAATATGAACCATCGAGGCGCCCTCTCCCATCAGCGGCGCGGCTGCGCGCGAACAGAACATCACGCTATCCAGATTGATCGCCAGAACGTTACGCCAGGCTTCGTCGTCGATTTCTTCGAGAGGGGCGGGCGGAAACAGTCCCGCGGCAGTCACCAGCATGTCGAGGCTGCCGAACCGTTCGACGGCAAAGGCCATGAGCGCATCGGCATCATCACTGCAGCGGACATCATGGGCGAAACCAGCAGCACGGGTTCCCTCCGCATCGAGTTCCAGCGCCAGCGCTTCCGCGACCTCGCCATCAAGGTCAGCAACGATAACGCGTGCACCTGCCTCTACCATCATCCGGCAGATCGAGCGGCCGATGCCGCCTGCAGCGCCGGTCACCACAGCCACACGGTCGTTAAACGAAATCATTGCACACCACCTGTTCGAGCTGATTGGAACACTGAATTCTCCCCAACAAAGTCTGCTACAGGTTAGAGCAGGATGATGTCAGGTCGAACGCGACCTGAGCCGATCGGACCCTGAAGTGCCGGAACGCGCAATCAGCCATCGACCCCGTGCAGCTTGTTTTCGTCGATACCAGATATCACGACTAGCCCGACCATCAACAAGACCAGTGGCAGCAAGTATGCATCGTGAAGCCCGGTAGCGAACGCATCGGTCAACGCTGCGACGATCTTTTCGCTTTCGGCAACGCTGAATTGGCCGAGGATATCTTCCAGCGCTCCGTTGTTTGCCGCGACGGTGTTGAGTGCCGCTTGATCGGCCGCAGACATGGTGATGCCAGCCTGCACGAGACTGTCACGCAATGCGCTATGGCTCGCCTCGTACAAGATCGCCGTTCCACCGGCGACGCCAACGGCACCGAACCCCAGATGGAACATGAACGAAAGCCCGCCGGCCAAACCGGCGCGCGACGCATGAGCGGCGCTGACTGCCGCGGCGCCAGCAGGCCCGACAGCGGCACCCCCACCAAGCCCGATCAGCAACATCGCCGGGACCAAACCCCAATATCCCCAGGCCGGCTCCATGAAGAGCACCCACAACACACCGAGACCCACCAGAATGTAACCGCTGAACAACAGCCGGCGAGGACCAAATCGATTGTAGAACCTGCCGCTCATCATGGATGAACCCGCAGTCGATACCATCAAAGGCAAGACACCGAACGACACAAGGAGCACGTCCCAACCCAGCATCTTTTGCAGATATTGGGGGAAATAGAGAAACGCCAAAAAAACGTCGGCACGACCAGCCCGTTGGTCGACAAGGTTAACAGGAACTGTCGGTTCCGCTTCATCGGCGGCGGCACTATGGGGTCGCGAACGACACGTTCAATGAACGGGAAGGCAGCAGCGGCCACAAGACTTGCCACGAACAATC
>JABIUG010000275.1 GCA_018700655.1 Rhodospirillaceae bacterium
CCGCCGGAATCGGTCTGGATTCCGACAGCATCGACCGTCGGCGCACGTCCGGGGGCAAGAACTTCCAGCGTATCCATCATTTCATCGAGGGCATCGACCCTGACGACATTGTGCCGGGCGAACACGGCGTCATAGACCCGGTCGTCACCGGCAAGCGCACCGCTGTGGGACAAGGCAAACTCGCGCGCCAAATCCGAACGGCCGAGTTTGAGGGCAACCACGGGAACACCCGCCTTGTCGGCAGCTTCGATCGCGCCGATAAACCGTTCGCCGTCACGCACGGATTCCAGAACCATGGCAACTGCGGCCGTTTCGGGCCGTTCGATCAGATAGTTGAGATAGTCGGGTACGCCGGTCGCCACTTCGTTGCCCATCGAGACGCCGACGCTGAAACGTACCGGCCGGTGGTTGCTGCCCAGGCCCGACCAGGTCGAGCCGCTATGGGAAAGCAGAGCGATCCTGCCTGGAAGGTCGATCCCCGTGACATCACCCAACGAGAGCCGGCAGTCATCAATCGAATTGAAGAGTCCCATGCAGTTTGCGCCACACACGGCCATGCCCGCTTCGCGTGCAATCGCGCTCACGCGCTGCGATAGCGAGGGATTGTCGTGGCCGGGATCATAGAGGCGTCCCAGCAGGACGATGCCCTTGACCCCTGCCCTGGCAGCATCCTCGACCGCGGCTTCCACGCGGCTGTCGGCCACGACCATGATCGCGCAGTCGGGCGTATCGGGCATTGCTTCCAGCGAAGCAAAACACGGACGGCCCTCGACTTCTTCATAGCGTGGATTGACGCCGACCACTGTGCCGGTGAACCGTGGCCCGGCGGCGTGCAGCAGGACACGGTTTCCCGCCGCCTCCTGGCGTGTGGTAGCGCCCACCACGGCGACACGCCGTGGTGCAATCAAGGCCTCAAGGGCCTGCTTTGAAACTGACATACTCGACAACCCGTTAGATCAAGGGCATGGAAGCGATGCAACTACGCTGGGTCAAGGGCTGAAATTGCATGACAGGCACTTTAGTGTTGATCGGTACACCGATCGGCAATCTCGACGACATCTCAAAACGTGTGCTCGACACCCTGGGTTCGCTTGATGCCCTGGCCTGCGAGGACACACGCCACACGCGCAAGATATACGAGCATTTCAGCCTTTTGAGCCCACGCACCATCTTCTCCTGCCACGATCACAACGAAGACCGCGCCGTCGGGCGTATCGCCGGCCTGCTGCGCCAGGGGCTGCGTGTAGGCCTCGTAACCGATGCCGGAATGCCGGGGATCAGTGATCCCGGCTTTCGCGCGGTGCAACGCGCGACCGAAGAAGGTTTTCATGTCGAAGTGGTGCCCGGCCCCACCGCTGTTGCCACGGCGCTGGCGGTCTCCGGCCTGTCGGCCGCCAGCTACACGTTCAAGGGATTTCCGCCGCGCAAACCGGGTAAACGCCGCAACTTTTTGGCCGCCGATGCCGAATCAGAACACACCCAGGTGCTGTTCGAGTCACCCCACCGGTTGGGCGCGATGCTGGCCGACGCCCTGGCCGTGTTCGGCGACAGGCGCACGGCAGTCTGTATCGAGCTCACCAAGATGTATGAGGAAATCGCCCGTGGCTGGCTTGCCGACCTGGCCGAACGGTTTGCCGATGAGGTCCCTCGCGGCGAGGTCACCGTCGTGATTGCCGGCAACAACCACAAGTTCATGCGTGAGACACCGCCGGAAGACGCCACATGAAGGCGCTGAAGACACGCCACGGCAGCCTACAGCTTCCGGCCTTCCTGCCCGATGGCACGCGTGCCGTGGTCAAAGGGCTGGATTCCCGCGATCTCGCCGATTGCGGCATCGAAGCCATGATGGTCAACAGCCTGCATCTGGCGACCCGGCCGGGCACCTCGACCGTCAAGGCCGTGGGCGGCGTCCACCGGTTTATGGATTGGAAAGGGATCGCAGCCTCTGATTCAGGCGGCTTTCAGGCCTGGTCCATGGCGGCTTCAGGCGCCGGGTTGGGCAGCGTCACCGACAAAGGGTTTGTCTATCGCCACGAAAAAGGCGGCAAAAAGCATCTCCTGACCCCAGAAAAGTGCATTCGCCGGCAGATGGAGCTGGGAACCGACATCCTGTTTTGCCTTGATGAGTGCACCCATCCCGACGAAGCCCCCGACGTGCAGCGCATCAGCGTCAATCGCACACTTGATTGGGCAAAACAGTGCCGTGATACCTTTGTCGCGCGCGTCGGGGTCGAGCCCGGCGATAGCAACGGCAGCCAACGTCCCCTGTTGTTCGCGGTCGTACAGGGTGGCAACGATCCCGAACTGCGTCGCCGTTGTGCCGACGGCCTGGCCGAGATGGGTTTCGACGGCTTTGGTTTCGGTGGCTGGCCGATCGATGACGACGGGCTTTTGACCGACATGGTCGCACTCACGGCTGAGTGTCTGCCCGCCGACGCCCCCAAACACGCCCTTGGCATCGGCAAACCCGAGAACCTGATGGCCGCATGGCGTGCCGGCTACCTGCTTTTCGACTGTGCTCTCCCGACACGTAATGCCCGGCGCA
>JABIUG010000276.1 GCA_018700655.1 Rhodospirillaceae bacterium
ATGGCGGTTGAAGAAGAAGTTGTGCACGTGACCGGCCCAGTAGCCCTCGACCTTGTGACGCTCCAGCAATCCGAGCAGCCAGGTACGGCCCGGTTCATCGGTGGCGTCGTAATGGCCGGGTTCGTCGGCGTTCGAGAGGTAGGGCGGGTAATGCGAAAACACAAAAATGCGCCGGCCCTGATTGGCGGTGAGCAGTCCCTCGAGCCACTCGCGCTGTTCTTCCTCACAGGCCAAGCCTGAATTGACGATCATGCCGTTCATCACGACAAACAGGCAGTCCTCATGTTCGAAGGAAAAGTACTGCGCCTGAAAGTGGCTCTCGTATTCGGCAATCATGGCCTCGTTGACCGTGCGCTGTGCATGCTGGTCGAACAGGGGCTCGCCGGGAAACGCCTTCTCGCCGATGTCATGGTTGCCCGGCACCAGGTAGAGCGGGCATGTGAGGTCTTCGTAAACCCGGTGAAAGCGCTCGGCTGAGTCCTCATAAGCCGGCGTGCCCGGCTCGGGATGGGTGATATCGCCCAGATGAACCACGAAATCAGGCGCCAGACGATTCAGCTCCTGAACCACATAACGCGAACGCGCCGAGCCGAGCCTGACGGTATCGACGTCGTAACCCCCGATGGCGCTGGCCTCCTCCTCGGTGACGTGGGAGTCAGCGATGATGGCGAAGGTAAAGAGGCGTTCGCCAGCGACCTCGGATTCAGCCTGCATGGGTATCTCCCTGAAACATTTCGACGCGATAGTGCCAGACAATCGCAAACCGGTCTGCAATCCCGCTCGCCAAAAAGAAAGCGAACGCCCTCTCGCGAGAGGGCGCTCTTGTTGACCCCGAGTTGCGCCGGTCCTATAGAAAATCATGCAAACAGGCATGGTTCACATGTTGCGCACATAGTCAGCGCCGCTCGATCGGACCCGACGCCATACGTCGGACCAATGAGCGTGCGCGATTTCCAGTTCAAAATTGAGATTATTCGTCACTGGCGCGCACATACCCTGATGGGGTGTGAACCGCAGGCTCGTCTCAAGAACCTGCGCGGCAATCGGAACTTCCAGGCCGACACTCCAGATTCTCTGATTGTGAAGAGAAATCCATGAACACGTCTGCAAATCTTTCACCGCGCGCATAGAAGCCCGAAACTCTGGTTTCAGGAAACACGTGCCACCGTCGCGCTTGCCGTACCGATGGCACTGACCGAACTGGCCTTCACGGCCATCGTCACGACCGATGTCATCATGATGGGCCGGCTGGGTTCGACCTCGCTGGCAGCCGGCACGCTGGCCGCCCAGTACTTCTGGGTCTTTGAGTTTCTGGAAAGGGGGATCCTGAGCGCGCTCGCTCCGATCATTGCCCAGCATCTGGGCACCAGGCGCTTCCGCCGGGTGCGCGGCACGGTGCGCCAGGGGTTCTGGGTCGCGGTTCTGGTGGCCATTCCCTGTGGTTTGATGGTCTGGAACACCAATGCCATTTTCGTCCTTCTGGGCCAGGATCCGGTCGTGGCCGAGATGTCCCAAGCCTATTTGCGGTTCATGTTGATCGCGCTGATACCATCGCTATGGCACGGAGTTCTGGGCGATTTCCTGGCCGCCCATGAAAGGCCACGGGCGGTGCTCGTGATCTGCATCATCGGCATCGCAATCAACGCACTGGCCAACTATGCCTTCATGTTCGGTCACTTCGGTGCACCGGCCATAGGCCTTGCCGGTGCCGGCGTGGCGAGCGCCATCGTCATGATTTTCATGTTTCTGGCGACACTCGGTTTTGTCCTGACCGACCGGCGCCTCAAACGATATCACCTGCTTGGTCATTTCTGGCGCCTGGACTGGCCGCAGCTGCGCAACATCATCACGGTCGGTACTCCCATCGCCATGATGGATACGGGCAAGCTTGGCTCGATCCTGGTCGGCTACTTCCTCATGGGGCTGGTCGGGATTGATGCCCCGGCGGCTTTTGGCGTCACCGTGCAGTGCGTCGAGGTTCTGCTGATTGCGCCCATTGGTCTGATGCAGGCTGCGAGCGTGCGCGTCGGCCTTGCCGCAGGTGCGGAAAACCCACAGGCCACATCGCGGGCGGGTCTGGTCTCGATTTCGCTCGGGTTTGGTTTCGCGCTACTTTCCGCCGTGGTCTTGGTGTTCTTCGGCGAGTTGCTCGTTGGCATCTACTTCGACACGGCAGTTGCGGAAAATGATGCCGCCATCACCATGGCGGTATCCTTGTTGGTATTCGGCGCGTTGTTTCTCATCATCGATTCCGTGCATACCATCACCCAGGGCGCCTTGATGGGCCTGACCGACACACAGGTCCCCATGCTGCTGTCGCTTGGCAGTTACGCGGTCAGCCTGCCGGCAGCGGCCTATTTCGGGGTCTATCTGGGTTATAGCGGACAGGCGATATGGCTCAGCCTGGCGTTTCCTCTGGGTGTTCTTGCGCTGCTCTTCATTCAGCGCTTTCGCTTCAAGTCCAGAGACCTGGCCTGGCTGGAGGGCACGCTCGAATGATGGAGATCGGAATTGTGGGCTGGTGGATCAGTGCGCCAAGAGGCGTGCCGGCGTCGTCACGCACATCTTCTCGATCGTGCTCGGGGAGATGCCGAGTGATTTGAGAGTGGGCACCACGTAATTCAGCAAACGAACGTATCCATGCCCACCAAAGCGCCGGGTCATGAGTTTCATGAATATGTCTGTGCCCATCACGATTTGATCTTCATATCCCCGCTCGAGGAGCTGACAAACTGCGGCGATTTTGTAGGCATCACTTTCGGCGATTCCGCCCAGTGGTTCGTCGTCGTAGACGATCCCGAAACAATCGACGCAGATCACCGCCCCCCGATCGAGAACCTCGCAGGCATAATCAAGGTGAAGGCCAAACCTGGACGGGTCCTCAACAAGCCTCATCAGCTCCAGTTCCTGGAAGTGAGCCTGGAAGTGGCAGAGGATCAAACGATCCAGCGGCATACCGAAACGCGCGAGTGCATCGACAACCCGGCGATGGTCCTCCTGGGAGCACTCTTCGATATGCGCTGTCATGCACAAACCAGAGGCTGCTGCTGTCTGTGCTGCGGCCTCCAGAAAAGCACCAAATGGCTCTGTCCAGGGACCGTTGATCGCGGCCTTGACCTGGCCCGAACGGATTGACGTGCCATCAATACCGACGCTGACTTCGCGCTCCATATGGTCAGCAAATTCCGCCCGCGACATGGTGCGGAAGACCTCAGGCCAGCTTGGTTCGACATAGAGACCGGTGCTGGCAATGATGTGCACATCGGTGGCTTCCGAGATGCGCTTTAACCCAAGGACATCACCACGAATGCCTGGCGCACCGCACTCCAGAACGGCGCCACCACCGAAGCGCCCGAAATCGGCAACCTCATCATGCATCAAGGGTTCATCGAGGCCGTTGGTGTCGCTGAGTTCGTGATGGCTGTGGTGCAGATATGCCAGGTCTTCGATGGCGACGGGTTTGTCGGGGAGAACCGGAAACCGATTCTCCGGTATCTCCCCGAGAAAATCCTTGTAGATCGCCTGGTACGGCCAGTCTGAAGCTCTCAGCACATGCTCGTGCATGGACGTAAAGCCGAGCCTGGAAGGTGCGATGGCACCCCGTACCGTCTGAATGATCTTGTTGTCGGCCATGAAATTTGTCCTGGTTGCCCGGTCACAGACCGGCCTTCACATCCTCGAACATCGTGATCAGCCTGCGGCTGGTTTCCAGGTCGACCGGCTCGAAAAAGAGGGCTCCTGAGAGCTTTTCCTCAACATTGTCGAGCTTGAGCGCGGCAAGATGCGCGGGATCGACATCGGCGTAGCTCTCGCTGTTCGCATTGGCGAGATAGAATTCCTCGATCAGAGCCTGGCCACTTGCCGGCGTCGTCATGGCATTGATGAAGTCGTAGGCTTGGTCCCTGGAGCCCTCATCATTCTTGAGGATTGCCAGACCGCAGACCCACGTCAACAACCCTTCCTTGGGCTCGGTCATGATGTCGACGGGCACACCGTCTTCCTGCATTCCGGCCACGGTATCGGGCCAACCCAGTGCAACAACAATCTCTCCCGACGCCATGGCCTGGTGCAGCGTGGTGGGATCGCTCCAGTAGAAACGCGACTGCAGATGCAACTGTTGCATGGTCGCACGCCAGGCGTCGTACTCATTCTCCTGAAGATGAAACGGATCGGAAGCGCCAGACATCAGGGTAACGGTGGGTCCGACGTCAATGATCGAGTCCTGGATGGAAACCCGGCCGGCGTAGGCCGGGTCCAGAAGCACGGAGAACGACTGCTCCTCGAAGCTTACGATATCGGTACGGTAGATGACAGATGTGAAACCCCAATCCCATGGGATCATCCAGAGGCTGCCGTCTTCCTGGACGCCGGGCATGTCGCGCAGGGATGGCAACGCGGAATCCCAGTTATCGAGTTTCGAGATGTCGAGCGGCTCGATCAGATCATGGCCGCGCCAGAACTGCAGGTTGTCTGTGCAGACATGCGTGACGTCGATGTTGAAACCACCCCGGATCTTGGCAATGCCCTCTTGTTCATCGCTGAAATAGGTGATCGACGGGCTGCCGCCATAGGTGTCGAGATAGTCGCCATGGAACATGGGTTCGTCGTATCCGGCGAACGTCATTTAACTGATGCCCGCAGGGTCGTCCTGGGCCAGGGCAGCGCCACTGAATGCTGCTGCCCCTGTCATCAAGGCTAGAACGGAACCAATCGCTGTATTCCGCAGCTGAACGTGCAAATTCATGGGCCAAACTCCTGCCGCTGCCGGCGAAGTTACCGGTGGCCCATGCGACAGATTGCAGGCGGCGCTGACACACGATCATTGCTTACCGGACACGAAAGGAAATATTACAGTTGGCTGAGGCCGTGTTTTTCGCGGAAACCGACCATTTTATCCAGGATCCAGGTTCTGGCGGCCACGACCGGCTCTTTGAGAGCACCATCCCGACGCGAAAGCAGAAAGTAGGCGCCCGCGGGAATGCCGTGTTCAGACAACCGTACCAAACGCCCGGCATAGACAGATTCTGCGGTCTCGAGGTCATCGAGCAGTGCAACACCCTGACCGCTTTCGGTTGCCATCAGCGCCATATGGCTTTGCGAGTAGAGGGGGCCAGGGATCGGATCTGGTGTCTCCACCCCGGAAGCCTGGAACCACTGGCGCCACCACTGCCTGTCTTCATCGTGGAGGAGATTCTCTGAAAGCAGATCAGCGGGGTCGTCACGTCCAACATCAGGGGCATGAGAGACGCTGCAGACGGGGTAGGCATCCACCACAATGAGGAGTTCACACGACAACGAGGCGTCATGTTCGTGTTGGCTGGTATAATCGTAAACGATCGCCAGATCCGCATCGTCGCGCCGCGCTTCGAATGCACCGGCTTCGGTCACGATGTTGAGTTCGATCTCGGGGTAACGCTGCGAGAATTCGGAAACACGGGGCACGAGCCAGAGGGCTGCGAACTGTGGATCGACCCTGACGGTTACATGGGCCGCCCCGAGACGAACACGCAGTTCACCCGTTTCGCGTTCCAGCCGGTCGAAAAACTCCGTCAGGAATGCGCGATAACGCTCCCCGTCTTCCAGAAGCTCGACACCACGCGTGATCCGGCGGAAGAGTTTGGCTCCCAGCCAGGATTCAAGCCCACGAATCTGTTGGCTGATTGCAGCATGGGTAACATGCAACTCCTCAGCCGCCTTGCTGAAGCTCTGATGACGTGCCGCTGCCTCAAAGGCACGTAATGCCTTGAGCGGCGGAAGCTTCCTGGCCATGCCTGCCTCCTGCGGCAACAAGAAAGAATTTCTTACGCGCTTGGCAAGAAGTCGTTGTTTGTCAAGGCTTTGCTCCCTGTTCTAGGCAGTCATGGTGCCAAATTCCAGGGAGCCGCGCCCATGTCAGAGTTCGATGTTGATGGCGCGAAACCGCAAACGCGGCCTCGGTTTTTGGCGGGGCAACCCGACTGCCTTGAAGTGCATCTGACCGTCACTTGAAGGCCAACTGCCGCAACTGAGGAAAATGTATGAACGACACACCCATGGATGGAGCCATCACCCGCACGTCTGACCGGGGCCTGAATCAGGAACTCGCCTATGCCGGCGTTCCAAGCTTCATGCGGCGGCGTTACACCAAGGACCTGCAGGGCGTTGATATCGCCTTCACCGGCATCCCCTTTGACCACTCGACGATGAACCGGCCCGGCGCCCGTTACGGGCCTCGAGCGGTGCGCGAACAATCCGCACTGCTGGCATGGGGCGCGGCCTATCGATGGGATTTCAGCCCGTTCGAAATCTGCAACGTCGTTGACTACGGCGACTGCGGTTTCGATCACGGCAAACTCGATGAAATTCCCCAACGGATCGAGGCGCATACGGCCGGCATTCTCAAGCAGGGCGCTGCTGCACTCAC